>JAEWMK010000240.1 GCA_023457235.1 Bacillota bacterium | reverse complement strand
GTGTAACAAGACGGGTATACCGCTCCGGTGAAAGTGAATTTTATATAAACAAACAATCGTGCCGCCTAAAGGATATTGTTGATTTATTTATGGATTCCGGGTTAGGCCGTGAAGCTTTTTCGATCATCAGCCAAGGAAAGGTGGAAGAAATACTCAGCAGCAAATCTGAAGATAGGCGTACCATTTTTGAAGAGGCTGCCGGGGTCTTAAAATACAAAACGAGAAAGAAAAAAGCCGAGATTAAATTATTTGAAACGCAAGATAATTTAAATCGTGTTGACGATATTCTTCATGAAATAGAGGGTCAGGTGGAACCGTTAAAGGTACAATCTTCGATTGCCAAGGATTACTTGGATAAGAAAGAAGAGCTTGAAAAAACGGAAGTCGCATTAACCGTATATGAAATAGAAGAACTACATGGGAAATGGGAGCTTTTATCAAAGCAGTTTGAAGGGCATAAGGATGTTGAGATCGAGCTTTTATCGAAGGTCCAAAAACAAGAGGCCGACATGGAAGCCCTTCGTGAAAACATTCAAGTGCTTGATGATTCGATCACCGAACTTCAAGAAGTATTGCTTTTATCCAGTAATGAATTAGAAAAACTGGAGGGGCAAAGGGAGGTTCTAAAAGAGCGGAAAAAAAATGCCACTCATAACCGTTCTCAACTTGAACAATCAATCGAAGATTTAAAGACGAAAACAGCAGACTATGAATCACAAATATCTATTCAAACGAAAATATTAGCACAATATCAATCTGAACTTCAAACCCTCAAAAAAGACTTAGGGAGCTGTGAACAACAGCTTTTGGCAGTAAGCCACGACATTGAAGGGGAGCTTGAAAATTTAAAAAGCGATTACATCGATTTATTAAACAATCAAGCCTCGTTAAAAAATGAAAAAAGTCACTTGGATGACCAGTTAAAGCAATTGGATGGCAAGAAGGGGAGACTCGATCAGGATAACGAGAAATATTTGTTGTTAAGAAAAGAATTGGAAGATAAAAAGTCAGATTTACTAAAAAATGCAGAACAAAAACAAGAGGAACTGCAAGCTCTGTTAGTAAAATATAAACAATTAGAGCTCCAATTAGAAAAACAGCGGGATGAATACCATAAGAAAGAAACACAGCTTTACCAAGCCTATCAATATTTACAAAAATTTAGATCAAGAAAAGAAATGCTTGAGGAGATGCAGGAAGACTATTCAGGCTTTTTCCAAGGGGTTAAAGAAGTATTAAAAGCCAAGCTGCCTGGCATCCTTGGGGCAGTTGCTGAATTAATTCATGTTGAAAAGCAATATGAAACAGCGATCGAAATAGCACTTGGCAGCGCCATGCAGCATGTAGTAGTTGATCATGAAAATCATGCCCGAGAGGCAATTGCCTTTCTTAAGAAAAATCATCATGGTCGGGCAACATTTTTACCATTAAGTGTTATAAAGAGTAAAACTCTGCCCTTAGCCCAAATATCGATACTTAAACAACATCCGGCATTTATCGGTGTAGCTTCGTCTTTAGTTACCTATGATAGTAAATATAATAATGTAATTGAGAATCTATTAGGAACCATTATTATTACTGTGGATTTAAAAGGTGCCAATGAGCTGGCGCGATTAGTAAATCATCGCTATCGCATTGTAACTCTTGAGGGTGATGTCGTAAATCCCGGTGGCTCCATGACTGGTGGGTCGATTAAACAAAAAACAACTTCATTATTTACCCGTCAAAGAGAGTTGGAAGATTTAGTTAGCAAATTACCTGATATGGAACGGAAGACAGAAACCCTAGAGCAACAAGTAAAGGCATTAAAAGAAGAAATTCATGAAAATGAAAATCAACTGACGCAATTAAAAGAAATGGGTGAGACTTTCCGGATCGAAGAGCATCAAATTAAGGGCGATATAAGAGAGTTAGAAATAGAAGAGAAGAATATCAATGAACGCCTGAAGCTTTATGACCTTGAAATAGAAGGATTCAATAAAGAAAAGGAAAGTGTCAATAAAAAATTGAAGGAAGTAATAGAAAACCTTACTAGATTAGATGATAAAATTACATCGATTGATGAACAAATGACGGTCCTTGCCAGTCAAAAGAAAAATCAACAATCATCTAAAGAAGCATTACAGCAAAAAGTAACAGAATTAAAAGTATTGGCAGCTGAAAAAGGACAATTAGTTAAAAATGAGCAAGAACAAGTAAATCGTCTTCATGATGAAAAAATAACAACGATGAATCAATTAAAACTCGTGACATCGGACTTGGAGTTTTTGGATGATGAAATGAGTTCCAATGTTTCCGGTGAGGGAAAGCTTGATGACCTGATTATTCAAAAGGCAAAGGAAAAAGAAAGAGCACTTACACTCATTACGAGCCGCAGGGAAGAAAGACTCGAGCAGCAAGTGAGATTAGAGGATTTATCCCGGGAAAATAAGGAATTAAGACGGCAACATAGACAAATGGTTGATGCGACAAAGGAAGAAGAAGTCAAAATAAATAGGCTTGACGTGGAGTTAGAGAATCGCTTAACCCATTTGCGTGAGGAATATATGCTTTCCTTTGAAGCTGCCAAGGAAAAATATCCACTTACATTGGATATGGACGAGGCTAAAAGAAGAGTAAAACTAATTAAAATGGAAATAGAAGAATTAGGAACAGTTAATCTTGGTGCAATCGAAGAATATGATCGGGTATCAGAACGTTATCAATTCTTAACCGAGCAGAAAAACGATTTAATGGAAGCGAAAAATACGCTGCATACCATCATCGAGGAAATGGATGAGGAAATGAAGAAGCGGTTTGAACACTCCTTCTTTAGTATAAAAGCGGAATTTGAGCAAGTGTTTAAAGAGCTTTTCGGTGGTGGCCGCGCAGATCTCGTGCTTACTGTTCCGGAGGACTTACTTAACACAGGCGTCGATATTGTTGCTCAGCCACCTGGTAAAAAACTTCAAAATTTAGGGCTATTATCTGGTGGAGAACGTGCGTTAACAGCGATCGCCCTATTATTTGCCATCCTTAGGGTACGGCCGGTTCCGTTTTGCGTTTTGGATGAAGTTGAAGCAGCCCTTGACGATGCCAACGTTTCCCGATTCGCTGCTTATTTAAAGCAGTTCAGTAAAGAAACCCAATTTATTGTCATTACCCATAGAAAAGGTACAATGGAGGAAGCGGATGTGCTATACGGGGTTACAATGCAGGAATCCGGCATATCAAAGCTCGTATCCGTACGCCTTGAAGAATCAAAACAATTAATTGAAGGTTAAAGGGGGTTATATTTTGAGTTTTTTTAAAAAATTAAAAGAAAAAATATCACAAAAAACAGATGCAGTAACAGAAAAGTTTAGGGATGGCCTGTCAAAAACGAGAAATTCTTTTTCAGAAAAAGTGAATGATCTCGTTTCACGCTATCGCAAAGTAGATGAGGAGTTCTTCGAGGAATTGGAAGAAATTTTAATCAGCGCTGATGTCGGCGTTACAACAGTAATGGATTTAATCGACGTTCTTAAAACCGAGGTTAAAAAACGTAATATCCAAGACCCGAAAGACGTTCAGGCTGTTATCTCCGAAAAACTGGTCGAACTATTCACTGAAGATGATGAAAAGGTGGAAGGTTTAAATATCCAGCGAGGCGGGTTAACGGTGATCCTATTTGTTGGAGTGAACGGTGTCGGAAAAACAACGACTATCGGGAAATTAGCCCATAAACTTAAAAACGATGGGAAATCTGTACTACTAGCAGCAGGTGATACTTTCCGTGCCGGAGCTATTGAACAATTAGAGGTATGGGGAGAGCGTGTTGGTGTTGACGTCATTAAACAATCAGAAGGCTCTGATCCAGCTGCTGTTATGTTTGATGCCTTGCAGGCTGCGAAATCAAGGAAGGTTGATATCTTAATTTGTGATACAGCCGGACGCTTACAAAATAAAGTGAATTTGATGAAGGAGCTTGAAAAAGTTAAACGTGTAATTGAACGTGAAGTTCCTGGAGCTCCACACGAAGTTTTACTTGTGCTAGATGCAACAACAGGACAAAATGCAATGAGTCAGGCAAAGCAATTTAGCGAAGCGACGAATGTTACCGGAATTGTGCTGACAAAACTCGATGGTACCGCAAAAGGTGGTATTGTTCTTGCGATTCGCCACGAATTGAAAACGCCTGTTAAATTTGTAGGACTTGGCGAAAAAACGGAAGACCTACAAGAATTTGACCCTGAACAGTTTGTATACGGGTTGTTTGCTGAAATGGTTGAAGGCTCTGAAACTGAAGATAAAGAGGAAGCATAAAGTATTTTTACTTGACATTTCAGATGGGTCAGTGTAATATTTAAATCTGTAAAGGGAATTCACTTAACAAGGAGGGCACGGTGTATGCTCGAAAAGACAACGAGGGTAAATTATCTTTTTGACTTTTATCAATCCTTGTTAACAAAGAAGCAAAGTAATTATATGTCATTGTATTACCTTGATGATTTTTCCCTTGGAGAAATTGCTGAGGAATATGATGTCTCAAGACAAGCTGTTTATGACAATATTAAGCGTACAGAGTCGATGCTTGAAGATTATGAAAGTAAGCTTCATCTTTTTGAGAAGTTTCAAGAAAGACAAGAAATTATCCAAAAGCTAAAGCTTTGTTTTAATGATCCACAGTTAGATAGGGAAGCTATTAATGAATTGATGGATGCCCTTGAGAAATTAGATTAGGAGGCGGCCGCTATGGCGTTTGAAGGATTAGCCGACCGACTGCAAAATACGATCCAGCGAATTCGCGGCAAAGGGAAAGTAACTGAAGACGATGTCAATGAAATGATGCGTGAAGTGCGTTTGGCACTATTAGAAGCAGACGTTAATTTCAAAGTTGTCAAAGACTTTGTCAAGCGAGTGAAAGAACGGGCTATAGGTCAGGAAGTAATGAAAAGCTTAACACCTGGCCAGCAAGTAATCAAAGTTGTTCAAGAGGAACTAACCGAACTTATGGGAGGTTCGCAAAGTAAAATCGCGGTCAGCAACCGTCCACCAACTGTTGTCATGATGGTCGGTTTACAGGGTGCTGGTAAAACAACAACGACTGGAAAACTTTCAAATCTTTTAAGAAAAAAATATAATCGAAAACCTTTACTTGTAGCTGCTGATATTTACCGGCCTGCTGCTATTAAACAGCTTGAAACACTTGGAAAGCAGTTAAACCTTCCTGTTTTCTCATTAGGGGATCAGGTCAGCCCGGTTGAAATTGCAAAGCAGGCAATCGAAAAGGCAAAGGAAGATCATCACGACTATGTATTAATTGATACAGCAGGTCGTCTTCATATCGATGAAACCT
>JAEWMK010000239.1 GCA_023457235.1 Bacillota bacterium | reverse complement strand
TGCTAATCCTGCCCCAATGAATCCTTCCTTCGTTAAATTTTTAACCGACTGATTAATAAACTGTGAGGAATCTTTTGTAACAATTAGTTCACCTTTGCCTAATTCGCCCTTAAGTTCTTCAACTTTTTTTATTAATTCGGCAGCTGTATCAATGGTATTGGCACCGTTTTGTTTATAGACATTAATGGTCACGGCATTACTGTTGTTATAATAAGAGAGTTGGTCAATTTCTGATGCTTTAATAGACACATCACCTAAGTCCTTTAGACGAAGTGGAATATCCAGCTGATTAGGAATTGGTGTGTTTTCCAGTTCATAGATATCCGTTATTTCCGAATCACTTTTGATAGGTATCGATTTATTTCCTTCATCCACCGACCCAATTGCAAGTGTGATATTATCCTTCTGTAGAATCTGCTGAATTTGGCCAATCGTAATTCCAAATTGGGTTAACTTGCTTTCATCTAGAGCAACTTGAACCTCGTTTACTTGACCTCCCAAAATTTTAACAGACGCTACCCCTTCGACTTTTTGCAGTTCATCCTTTACCTGTTCTTGGGCAATCGTTGTTAATTCCTTTATATCCTCTTCACCAACTAATGTAAGCTCAACGATTGGAGTATCAGATGGATTTATTTTTTCTACAATTGGATCTTCTACTGTAGAAGGGAGATCTGACTTGATCATTGATAATTTTGAGCGAATTTCATTTTCGGCTGTATTTAAATCCGTCCCCCAATCCAATTGGATCATCACACGGGAAACATTTTGTGAACTTGTTGAATTTATCGAATCCAGATCCTCCAAATCAGCCATTTCTTCCTCAATGACTTTCGTAACTTGCTTCTCCATTTCCTCCGGGGAGGCACCTGCATTGATAGTTGTAATGGTCACAACCGGAAGATCAAGGTCAGGAAACAAATCTACTGGAATCCGAAATAACACGAACATTCCCATAAGGACAATCATAAAAACAACCATAAATACTGTTAGTGGACGTTTTAAGAAAACCTTAAACATTTAGTTACCACTCTCTTTCTGGATCGTTTGAACTTTATCTCCATCCCGGACAAATTCAACTCCATCCACGATAATATCCTCACCTTTTTCGAGTCCACTTACGATCTCAATATTGGTTTCCGTCCGTATTCCAGTTTGAACAATTCTTTTTTCAGCTACATCGTTTTGGATTACGTAGACAACATACTCTCCTCTATCATTCAATACAGCTTCTGTCGGAACTGATATAATCGCTTTTCTGTCAGCTACTGGAACATTAACTTCTGCCGTCATTCCTGGCTTAAGCAATCCATTTTCATTGTCGATCATGACTTTCACCTTGAATAAATTCGTTTTCAAATCCGCATGTGGCGGTATTTCAACAATCGTACCATTAAACTTTTTATTTAATGTTGGGATTTTTACCTCTACTTGTTCTCCTTGTTTCAAATATAAAAAGTAGGATTCAGGAATATTAATGATTGCATACACTTGATCAATATTATGAACAAAGGCCAAAGGCATACCAGCACCAATGAATTCTCCTTTCTCAGCTTGGATATCTACAATAAATCCGGAGATTGGACTTTTTATCGATAGCTCCTCCATCTTTGATTGTAATGCGGTATAAGCCGCATGAGCCTGCTGATACTGTGTTTCTCCAACATGAACGGTTTCCTTTGTTGGGCCTGCCTTCAGTTGTTCTAATTGATATTCCAAGGCTGTATATTGAGATTTTGCTATTTCTAATTCAGTTTCAGCCTGCTCCAACTGCTGTTTGCTAATAGCACCATTTTCAAATAAAACTATTAACCGTTCTGTATTTAAGTTTGCCGCATCATATTTTACTTTGGCTGCCTGCACATTTTCTGCTACACTATTAATTTCCTGTTCACTCACTCCTGCTTTAATCTTTTCTAAATTTGCTTTAGCAACGTCAACCGCAGCCTTTTTATTTAAAAGCTCGGATTCAATGTCTTTATTTTCAATCAAAAACAGAAGATCCCCTTTATGAACCTCCTCACCATTTTTCTCCGGGGCTAATTCAATTTTTCCGGGTATAGACGATGATATAGTTACTGTTTCTTTGCTAACGATCTCTCCATAGAATTGTTCGGCATTTGCTATCGGTTGCTCCCCTACCGTATGTGCAGTAACATATAACTCTGCAAATTCTTTGGTCGCTTCCTCTTCTTGACAACCACTTAAAATACTAATGAATAACAAAGCAAAAACAGCTAAAATACGTTTATTCATTAGATTCATCACCAACCTTCTTTTTGTGTTTGATTTTAATTTTATTTACGTTAGTTAGTACCCACTAACATCAGTATATAGAAAGAGTGGCAAATTGAAAACACTTTTTATAATTGTGAAATAACTGTGAATCTTCCTTATTTACCGTGTTTTATATCACGTTTTTTTATATACTAAATTCATAGTTGCATAGGAATTAGGAGCAACAATGAAACGAGGGTTAAAAATTATGTACAAGCAATTTTTAAAGGGAATCCCTTTTCTAAAAGACCTGCCTGACCACGTAATTAGAGATTTAAGTACAAAAATAAAAGCGGTCACCTATAAAAAAGGTGAATTCATCTATCATGAAACTGATTTGGCCAAAGCTGTATTTTTTATTAAAAGCGGGTTGGTCAAAATCAAAAAAATTAACCATGAGGGAAAGGAATTCGTTTTCTCTATTAAACGAGCAGGCAATATTTTTGCAGAGACCTCTCTATTTACGGACAAGTCCACAACGTATTCAGGTACTGCGCAAGCCGCTGAAAAGACAGAAGTTTTATTCATTCTAGCCTCGGATTTTGAGGAAATCATCTCTATGAATCCAAGTTTATCTGTTGAAGTTATTCGTTTGATGG
The DNA here is from genome assembly GCA_023457235.1 of Bacillota bacterium. Taxonomy (GTDB): domain Bacteria; phylum Bacillota; class Bacilli; order Bacillales; family Bacillaceae_J; genus Schinkia. Next base: position 4,826 of record JAEWMK010000239.1, on the reverse strand, counting down.
GCAAACAATTACGTTTCTCTACTTCTATTTTACGGGATGTTGCTACACTAGATATCTATAGCAAAACTGTAAAAACTATCGAACGATTGGCTCGTGAATTCGGAACGAAAACGAATGATGAAGTAAAAATTGAAGTTCCCCTAACAATACAAGATTTAGCTAATATTATTGGTTCTACCCGTGAAAGTGTAAGCAGAGTGGTTTCTAAATTAAAAAAGCAGGATCTAGTCACTGTTGATGAAAGGACGATCATCATCAATAACTGGGATGAATTTAGAGAAATGTTTATATAAACTCATGAAGTATTCTTAATGTCAGGCTCTCAGGGCCTGCTTTTTTATTATACGTAGGAATATGGTAAATTAAGAATAGTATAATAATTCACCATTTATATCTTTTAATGGCGCTTGTGGATAAAGGGAATAGGGGGAAATAAAATGGATGAACGAGATTGGAAAATACTAGACGTTCTTTATGAACAGAAAAATATAACTAAGTCAGCAGAACTATTATATATTTCACAACCCGCTCTGACGAAGAGATTAATGCTTATTGAACAGGAAATCGGGGTCAAAATCGTAGACCGTGGAACTCGTGGTGTTCAATTTACACAGCAAGGTGAATATCTGGCCAAACGTGCTTCAGAAATGCTTTCTCTTTATCGGGAAATTAAAGAAGATGTTATGAATATGAACGATGATGTCGTTGGGACTTTAAGAATAGGGATGCCAAATTCATTTAGTAAGTATCAATTCCCTGATGTATTACAAAAATTCTTAGAAAAATATCCTAAAGTTACGTTTGATACAGAAGCTAGACATAGTAAAGAAATCTTTAACTTAATTTATAATAATCATTTACATATCGGTATTGTTCGGGGAGATTATAGCTGGCCTGATCAGAAATTTTTATTATTCAATGAGAATATTGTTATTGCCAGCAAAAATGAAATAAATCTCGAAGAACTTCCAGGTCTGCCAAGAATTGATTTTGAAACAGATCATCTTTTCAAATCCATTATTGATAATTGGTGGAACAATCACTACTCTAAATCATCAAATATAATAATGAAAGTGGATCGCGGAGATACATGTAAAGAGATGGTCATCAGAGGTATCGGGTATGCCATCATGCCCAATTTATTTCTTCAGGATATACCGGATATTCATCAAATTCAATTAAAAGATAACGATGGAAATCCGCTACTTCATCCTACTTGGCTGTTCTATTATGAAGATACATTGAAGCAAAATGTGGTGAAAGCCTTTGTGAATTTCATGAAAGAAAATTCGATATGACAATTCGTTATCTTTACTCATGATAGATTTCTATTTTTCACAATGAATATTACGTTTTATACTACTCTTAACTAATTGTTAGGAGTTGAGGATTCATGCATCAAAAGTCAAAGTACGTTTCTCAATCACTTTCTTCATTAAAGGTAAATGGTAATCTATTCCACTATTTTCGTATTAACTCTTTGGAAGAAATGGGATTTACTAAAATTAAAAGACTTCCATATAGCATTAAAGTACTACTGGAGGCTGCATTACGTAGCTATGACGGAATATCTGTAACCGATGAACATATTGAAAAATTAGCGTCATGGGATGGAAAAGATGACACGAATCAGGAGGTTCCTTTTAAACCTGCGCGAATTTTACTTCACGATACAACGGGGTTACCTGCCTTAGTTGATTTAGCGGGCATGCGTGAAACAGTCAATCGTCTTGGTGGTGACCCTGCTATCGTAAACCCTTCCATACCTGTAGACCTTGTTGTCGATCATTCAGTAACAGTGGACTACTTCGGCACAGCAGATGCATTGAAGGCAAATGAACAAACTGAATTTAATAGAAATTATGAACGGTTTCGTTTTTTTAAATGGGCACAAAAGGCCTTTAATAATTTGAATATCGTTCCTCCTTCAACAGGAATCATGCACCAAATCAACATGGAGTTTCTCTCTAAATTGGTAAGAAAGAAAGAAACAACAAATGGAGAAACTTATATTTTTCCAGATTCTCTAGTAGGCACCGACTCCCATACTACAATGATAAATGGAATGGGGATCGTAGCTTGGGGCGTAGGTGGAATCGAAGCTGAAGCGGCAATGTTAGATCAACCACTTTATTTTGTAACACCTAAAGTGATCGGATTCCGTATTGTTGGTGAACTGCCGGAAGGAACTACATCAACAGATTTAGCTTTAACTATAACCAATATCCTTAGGGCAAAAGGGGTTGTCGGTAAATTTGTTGAATTCTTCGGTCCAGGCGTCAGCAAAATGAGTGTTGCAGATAGGGCAACGATTGCTAATATGGCACCGGAATATGGTGCAACTATGGGGCTTTTCCCGGTAGATAAAGAAACTATTAATTATTTTAGATCCATCGGTAAATCTGAAGAACAAATCTCCATTATTGAATCATACTTTAAAGCACAAAACATGTTTATAGATTCCGAATCAATAGAACCCGAGTATCCTGAATTGATCGAATTAGATTTATCTACTGTTGTACCATGTCTTGCAGGTCCTAAACGCCCTCAGGATCGTGTTGAATTGACGAAAATGAAACAATCTTTTCAGAAATCGCTGCATGATCCGATTGACCAAGGTGGCTACGGGGTTGCCGCTAGTAAACAGCAGAAACAAGTTCAAATCACACTTGCCTCAGGTGCAAAAACTGCAATTACTCACGGCTCTGTTGTATTAGCAGCTATTACAAGTTGCACAAATACTTCAAATCCATCAGTATTAATTAGCGCTGGCTTACTTGCAAGAAATGCTATTGAGAAAGGGCTGAGTAAACCTGCTTTTGTCAAGACTTCATTAACGCCTGGATCTAGAGTTGTAACAGATTATCTTTCACGATCAGGGCTATTAAATTATATGGAGAAGCTTGGTTTTTATATTGCAGGCTATGGCTGTGCTACTTGTATTGGGAACTCTGGTCCTCTTCCTGTTGAAATTGGTAAAGCAATTGTAGACAATGACTTATCAACCGCGGCTGTTCTTTCAGGAAACCGTAACTTTGAAGGACGTGTACACCCGCAGGTTAAAGCAAATTACTTGGCTTCACCACCATTAGTCGTTGCCTATGCACTTGCTGGTACAGTAAATATTGACTTTAGTACTGAACCAATCGGATACAATGAAGAGAACGAACCAGTTTTTCTACGCGAGATCTGGCCAACTTCTACGGAAATCCAGGATTACATGAACGAATGGATTAATCCTGAGTTATACCGCAGCCGTTATGCTTCTGTATATGACACCAACGAAAAATGGAATAACATCCAAGCTCCAGAAAGCGATCTTTACGAGTGGGATGAAAAATCAACATATATCCAAGAGCCTCCATTTCTTAATAATTTATTTGACCAAGATAAGGGCATTAAGGAGATTCGCGCCGCTCGTGTTCTAGCATTGCTAGGAGACTCTGTAACGACTGACCACGCCTCCCCTTCCGGTGCAATAAAACCGGATAGTGTTGCAGGCCAATACTTATCAAGTCAAGGTGTTAAACAAGCCGATTTCAACTCCTATCCGTCAAGACGCGGCAATCATTTGGTATTGATGCGTGGCGCATTTGCAAATGTACGTCTTCGTAATCAGCTAGTTCCCGACAGTGAGGGTGGCATCACTAAGCATTTCCCTAGCGGAGAGGTCATGTCGATTTATGATGCAGCAATGAAGTATCAAGCTACAAATACAAATCTTGTTATAGTAGCCGGAAAAGAATACGGAACAGGAAGTTCACGAGACTGGGCTGCCAAGGGACCTTACTTACTAGGGGTAAAATTTATTCTGGCAGAAAGTTTTGAAAGAATTCATCGTAGTAATTTAATTGGAATGGGCGTATTACCATTACAATTCACAGATGGAAAAAATAAAGACATACTCGGTATCACAGGACGTGAAACCTTTGAAACTATTGGTTTAGATCATAATATTCAACCTGGTCATACTATTCAAATCCGAGCAACCCGGGAAGATGGAAGTCAATTTACATTTAATGCTCTTGTCCGTCTTGATAGTATAGTTGAAGTTGAGTATTATCAAAATGGTGGAATTATGCAGACTGTGGTAAAGAAACTTATGAAAACTCCGGCTTCTTAAAATGTTGATAAAATGTTATAATATTTTAGAAAAGTAACAAAAATCCAAGATGGAGTTGATCGGAAATGAACGGATTAGATACTAAAACAATAGTAGACATTACAAAAAAAGCATCCGAATTTCAATCTAGTATTGTACTAAGAGCAAACAATAAACATATTGATGTGAAAAGTATACTTGGATTAAGTCTTACATTGGTGACCACACATGATTATATTCTTGAAATTCATGGTCCTGATGAAGATGAGGCTAAAAAAGCAATGGTAGAAGTTTTTGAGAAGCATGATTTAACTGTAAAGGTGATTTAATAAAAAGGGTTGGCTATCCAACCCTTTTTATATTTTCTCTAAATCAAGTTCATTTACAAAATCTACAAATGCTTTTACTAGTTTCAAATTTAATGATTCTTCATGGTAAAACATCCAAGTATTACGAACAATTGGCTCCCCTTTTTTATTTGAAAGCTCAATCTTAAATAAGTCCTCAGATCCATCCATTACTTCACCTGGTAAAATCGCATATCCTAGTCCATTAATTATCATCTCTTTACATGTGTCAGATTTTTCAACAGTCATGCTAACCAGTGGTGAAACAGAAAAGTGGTCACTCCACCAAGTATTAATCATTTCCTTTAATTTTTTGTCACTACCATAATCTATCCTTGGTAATTTCGGTAAATCCTCTATATTAATCTCCTTATGGT
>JAEWMK010000238.1 GCA_023457235.1 Bacillota bacterium | reverse complement strand
ATTTACCTCTTTATTGACTACTTCCCCCTGACCTAAAAACTTCAAATCTTCTCCTGCATTTGATACTTCCGTAGTCCGATTGCATAAGCCTGTATAAAGCTCACCATTCTTGTCCTTGGAAGCGTACACAAGATATGACTTACCTATTTCAAATTCAATTCCGCATGAATCCTCATTGTCATATACTATAATTTGAGATTGGTTATCACCTTTCCAAACCTGGGTAACTTCAAATAAGTTTGCGTCTCTATAACTTATCGTTCCAACAATACCTTCTTGCTCCCGTTCTTGTTTGGTATTCAACACTTTTCCTACAAAAACAGATTCTGACATTTCGAAGGCTTCAGACGGTGTTACACCAGCACAACTACAAGCATAAGTTTTTTCTGGATAAACTAATGTAAAATTACTTATGAAAAGGAAGGCTAACATAAGCACAAATAATCGACTCTTCACTAATATCTCCTCTTTTCTTCTGTAATACCATTTAGTCGTGCAAGTGGGAATTTTAGTTTCAAATATCTTTTTAATATTGTTTTTTTATAATAATCCTTTCATTATTAATATGAAAAACGGCAATCCTCCTTATAGAAGAATTGCCGTTGGTGAGTTAGCACCTAAGCTAAGCTATATACCAAATTCTACTTCATATGTTTCATCCACTTCGATGATAATTCTTCAATCAATTCATTAGAACCAGTTTTGTTTCATCAACTCGCAACAAAAAAAGAACGCCAACAAATGATGATCACAGTTGGACTAAAGATACCCTTTGATTATAGATCTTCAAACCCTACCGCTAAAATAATAAGTACACTCATAACAATAATATGAATAACAGAAAAAAGAGCATGAAAAGTAATAACATCCCAATCTTTTATGCATAGTTTAGGATTGCGGAGCTTATACACTATATAGCCAAATAAGTTAATAAAAGCCAGCGATTGTATTAACCATATAGAAATCGTGACAAACGCTGGAGTGTTATTTACATTCGGAATTAAAAACCAGCTAAATAGTTCATACCTTAACGAACACAAAATAATAACCCATGCCATGAATTGCATTGGATTACCGGTTATAAGATGTTTGCGAACAGAAACCATTTTTCCCCTCCTGCTACTCATTAGTAAAGCAACTTAATATTGGTTGGTCTTTCTATTTGAAATAAGAGATATGGAAGGCACGATTCTTATTTCAACAAAATTTTATTAATGAGTTAGCATTGAATAAAAATATTTTGCATTTTGAAAAGCAGTATTTAGCTCAATAAAATTTACTGTTGTATAGTACAATGCAATACCTGAAAATATAACAATAATTGCACCACTACTTTTCAGCAGTAGTTTATTCTTCTTGTAGAGAATGAGCGATATTAACAGAACAATTAAAAAATATGATGCCGATATTATTATTTTAAATATGTACATGTTAATATCCTCAACCGCAATTCTAAAATGCTCCAACTCTTTGGTGTTATCCTTGTTCTCTTCGATAGTATATAAATTGTCCTGAAACCCAATTTCCCAAGTAAATGTATTTTGTTCTTTTACTACCGTGTATTGATAACCCCCAGCTTTTTCCTCACCTATAACAAACGGTAAGCTGGCAAATACAATTGGAACAATCACTATGAAAAGAATAAAGAACATAGAACACAATGCTAAAATTTTCTCTTTCAAAGCTTATCCCCCTTACCCTGTTAAGGCAACAACTAAAAATCCGATAAGTCATTTGTTTGATAATAGTTAATATCTAAAAATGATATTGCTAAAACCAAAACGGACATTGCTGTAAAATTGATTTTCATAAATTTCACCCTTTTTTAATTCTTTATCCATACAATCTAACCTTAACATAATATTCCAGTTACTTGTTTGTAATTTTGCAATTTCCTAAAATAAGGTAAAAGAAAAAGACCCCCTCATTGGACGATCATTGAAATAATAAATCGAACCCCGAAAAAAACTAACAAGAAACCTATCCAAAAAATTTCTGATGCAAATACAGTCATTTATAATAACCCCGCTTAAGAGTGAACAACTTAGTTGCAGAAAGAAAGGCTCCCATTGAAGCAGGGATAGCAAAAAATTTATTTTTGCATATTACGTCTATCTTCCCAAGTCTTTATTAAGTTTTTATGAAATTCCTTTGGCTTTTCTATTAAAATCCAATCAATTGAATGTGCGGATGTCGGCAGCAATTTCTTACGACGAATTCTTATTTTTTCGTCTGTATAATGAGGATAAATTACAGTGGACTTTGAAAAACTAACGATACTACTTTTAAAAAACTGAATGTCTTCAATTTCCTCCCAATAAACCTTATTTCCTTTAAGATCGATAACAATTCCTTCCTCATCCCAATAAAATCCTTTGCCCTCCTTTCTTTTTCTCCAAAGGTAAATTGAATACCCTATTGTAAAAATTGAAAAAACCATCCCAAAAATTGATGATAATCAAAAAACTCAATATTAATAGTATTGAAATTCTATGTATGCTTATTTGTTCCAAAATAACAACACCTTTTATCATTTTCCGACATTCATCTCCCACTTCAATTTGTGCAGGGCATAGCCCAAAAATATGTGGGAGATGAATGTCGGTTGGCAATAGCCAAAACAAGCTGGAGTAGTTCAAAATGTAGTAATTATATTCTTTAAATCTGATAAATAAGCCTTTGTGCCTGTGGTAATTAATAAGAGTGATCCCCTGCAACTAATATAGTCAGCTTTAATCACTTTTTTATCTTTATCAATTAGTGTTAGTGAACATTTTCTTCTTAATTGATTTCCGGGAAGCATTTTATAAAGGATATACTTATCATGATTACTATATCCGCCACGAAACAAAACATAATCTTCAAACACTGTAAAACCATCGGCACCTTCTACATCGGGCTTATAATAATCAATTCTACCTTTAAAATATCTTCCCAATTCAAAATCGGTATAATAATAGAACCAAACATCCTCATCAGACATAACATTAAGTGCATAACAGTCACTTATGGAATGGGAACCACTATTTGGGTACTTATATAGTTCGTTACCGAAGGAATTCCATGCTCTTAATCCATTGCTGCCAATCGGCTCGTCCCATCCATAATTCCCAAAAACGCCTTCATCGAAATAAGATGTCCAGATATTGTTCTCATTTGTTACATACAAATTTTGTATGCCATCACCAAGTAAAAATTCTCTTAGTAAATTACCATCCGAATCAAAAACTCTTGCATTGCAATCAAATTTTCCATTGTCATAAAAATTTGAACGTGCAGAAACTAATAAAATGTTATCCTTCTCTATCGATTGAATGAAATTATAGTTCCATTTTTGTTTTTTAAGTACAACTTCCTTACAATGTTCTTTGGAGAAAATTAAAGCTTTGTAATTATACGCTTGTGTAGTTTGAACAGGTGGAAACATACCATTTATTCTTTCTGGCACTTTATTCACGGCAAGAATACATATTTCCCCATTTGGTCCAATTGAGGAGTCAACAACGGTGTATCCGTTTAAGAATTTTCCAAAGTCATATTGTGTTTCTACAAGATACTTTTTTGTTTTTTTAAACACTATTTCCACCTCTTTCAATAGTCGAATCAAAATTAACTCTATACCTCATTCCGCCATATATTAGGTTCATTTGCAGCATATCTACTGAGCTCCTTAGAAATTTCCATACATTAATAAAAAGATGGAACGTTGCAGCATACCTACCTTCAACATAAGACCCCATTTAATAACAATTCTAAAAAATCTTGCTTATAAACTACATGAATGTTGCAATCAAAAGAAATATCCCAAATCCTGCAAAAGCCAAGGGAATTAAAATTAACACTATTTTAGCCAAGATATAAGATTTTTCTCCTAACCTAACAAAAAGATTACCATCAGGATTACAAACCCAATCACTCTTAGCCCATTGATTTTTCTCCACTTCATTTTTATGAGCTTCCTTGGTGTACTTAAAATAAACAAATAATGCACCAATTAATCCAAATACTACAAGAAATACTCCCACATAAAAACTTGGAGGCATTGCGTTTTACCACCTTTTTAACCAATTACTTTAAGGTTAGTTTTTGAGCCGTATAACAAACCAAAACCATAGGTTCATCCCCTGTCTGAGGCTTAAAATAAGACTCTCCCCAAGTTACTTTAGCTATAATTAAATCGTAATTTGTCGTTAATATTTTGGGAAAATTAAGATTTGAAAACCTTGAATTATTCAATTTAAAATCTTCAAGTAAGCTCAGCAAATTATTACTGTCTAATTCGCTTTTTGAAATGATTAGAATTGAATCCCATAAAAACTCTACCTCTTTCGTATGAGTGAACTTCTTTTTGTAAATATGCTTGTTGCTTTCCAACTGTTCCCAATGACTCTTAACTTGTTCTCTATCAAATAAAATCTTTTGAACTGCCGTCATCTCAGCCACAGTTTCTATACAATTATTTATACAATAAACCCTATACCCTTCCTTAAATACCCAGTTAAAAAACATAGGAATTTCAATCCTATTATGTTGACTGATTTCAACAATATAACTATTAATAGCTGATAACTGTGCCCTTACTTGTGGTTCCTCAGAATTAATAAATTTTCCATTTTCATCAAACCAAGTAAATCCCTCACCTCGTACAGGTTCGTGCTTTTCAAGAAACATTCTGTCTACCCCACTCAGTAATATTTATTTTATCCTAATTAAACGTTCTTGTTGAGCTAAACTCCCATTAACAAAAAGAGCAATTGCTGCCTGTTCCACAAATTCTTTCTTTAACATTCCTGCACATTTAGCAAAAAAGACCGCCATAATGACGATCTCCGTAATTTAGTTATCCCCCGTTTCATCATAAGAATGTTATTGATTAAATCTTAAGATAAGAAGATTTTAGCTTCATTCTTTATCCTCGATACTACATCCTCTTCATTCAAAACAAATGATTTATCATCATAATCAAGCCTATCAATCAATTCACTAATTTCAAACCAAGCAAACAGATCATCTGAATTATCTAACTCAATAGCAACAACTTGAAAAATCATATCAACTAAATTGAAGATTTCTTTATGATCATTAGCTTTTATAATTCTATTAGCTAAAAGACCTATATAGGCTCTTGCACATATCTCAAAGGTTGGCTCCTTTACTTCCAATTCATCTAATGCCCTTTTAAAATAAAATTCGAATTCAAATATATTATCATCGAATGAAAATGAAGAGATTATATTTAAGGATGGTGACGACAAATCTTTTTCTAATAGACTGTGAGACCAATTTACATAATCCTCAGTCGAAACTGTACCCTTTTGAATTTTATAAAATAAAATATTTGTTTCCACTTTAGCACCACCATTAATATTTATCTCCCCGGAACCAGAATAATAACCTTATTGTTCAACTAACGGATCTTTACTTCAATAGGAAAAAATCATTAACGCCTTTGTGGTAATGCACCGATATGTAGCGT
>JAEWMK010000237.1 GCA_023457235.1 Bacillota bacterium | reverse complement strand
TTCGAAATTTGGACATTAACAATTCCTTTCCCTGTTTTCCAGCGATCCACTTCAGTTCCAGTCGTAATATCATATAGATAGATTTTTTCTAAATGCTTTCCATATAAGAGCAGCGTTTTATGATCCGGTAATAACAAAGCACCTGTGAACGTATAGGGCATGGTCCATCTGGCCAGCTCTTCTTTTGTTTCTTGATCAAAAAATGATAGACTACTCTCAAGCAGGTTAACGACGATGATTTGGTCTTTTTGTGACTCTACTTTTTTATATTGTTCCGCTCCGCAGCCCGTCAATAAGAGAGACAGGGTCAAAACTAGTAACCACTTTATAATCAAATGCGCCTTGGCGTATTTGCGCCCAGATTTTTTCGAGCTCGCTCGAAAAGCTACCTCTAAAAATCTGAGGCATCCGCCGGAGGCTTTAACTTTATTCAGTAAGGGGTTGAACCCCCACTGAATTAAATACTGTACTCGATTCATCCCACCACATATAGTAGCGAGGGACTTCTGCTGAATAAAGTTAAACATTACTTAACCCCCAAATCTAGTTACTATCTCCAGTATACCTTGTATATGTGTTGAAAAAGTGAATATATTTGTTAAAATTTTTCTGAAATTTTTCCATTACCTTTTCATTTCCTCACAGATATTTCAAATCCTTTTATTATTCTGAAATTGGAATTAAAAATATAAATCATTTTTTGGAGGTTAGATTTAGTTATGAAGAAATTTTTAATGGTATTATTAGCTTTTGGTTTACTAGCAGGTGTAATGACGGGATGTGGAACTAGCAACAATGAAGGGCAAAGCGGGGCTCCTGTAGAAGAGGCGGCCGATGTTGAAACCGGTGCAGTGCAGGAAACCGGCGATGCAGTGGAAGATGACGCAGCAGTTGAAGATGAACATGAGCATGTAGCTGTAGAACCAACTGAACCTGGTGCAGAGGCAATGTGTGCAATGTGTGACATGGTTGTCTACCCTCACGATCATGAGATGGGCAAATTTACAGGTCAAGTTGTAACGGCAGATGGTGAACATTTATTTACTGATGATGTAGGTTGTTTAATGAACCAAATCCGAGTTCTCGAAGAAGCGCCACAGGCTGCATGGGTACGTGATTATAACACATTAGAATGGGTGCCAGTAAGCGATGCAATTCCTGTAAGAGCAAGCATCGAAACTCCAATGAAAATGGGCTTTGCACTATTTGGTTCTGAAGAAGCGGCCAATAAGTATGTGACTGAAAATCCAGCGGTAGCTCCAGTTGTATCTACAATGGATGCTGTTGATAAAATCGCTGAAGAACGCTATAAAGCAAAAATGGCAAAATTGAAGGCTGCACAGGAGAAAGCTGCTGGTGCTGCTGGCGGCCAAGGGCAGATGCAAATGGAAGGCCAAATGAATTCTAATTAAACTCCAAAAGAAAAATGGGGCTAGCCTTTATGTGGGCTAGCCTCATTTCAATTTTATCGTATTGCTTTTTGTAAATTTAAAATTTTTTGTACATCATCCATATCTAAGTTACTAACAGAGACACCTTCTAAAATTGTTTTTGTTTGCGGGAATGTAACATTTACTCCTTCAATTTTTGCGGTGTAATAAATATTGGCTATCAATGATTTTTTTGCTAAAAACATATTTTCACGTTTTGACAAGTTATATTTATCATTCATTTTAACTCTCGCCTTTTCTAACGACTTCTATTACACATTTTACCATAAAATGTATGACTCAGCCTTCACCAACGAAAAGAATACTTCCTCCAACGTTGTTTTGGCACCAGAACCGTCATCATTACCTTTCGTCAACGCCTCAACTGTATCTGTAACTAGCAGTCTGCCGCTATTCATAAAAGCAACCCGATCGGCCAATTCCTCTACATCAGATAAAATATGAGAAGAGAATAAAATGGTCGTACCTTTTTCCTTTTCTTCTTTAATGATGTTTTTAAATTCACGCACCCAATACGGGTCCAAGCCATTTGTCGGTTCATCGAGAATTAACAACGGTGCTTCCGGCAATAAGCTCTGCGCTAATGCCAATCTTTGCTGCATGCCCTTCGAATACTCCCGCACCTTTTTATCCTTATCATTGGCAAGCCCTACTTTTTCAAGCAGAAAATTGACTCTTCCCCTTGGAACATTTGATAGGTCGGCAAAAAAACATAAAACCTCATAGCCTGTTAAAACCTTCGGAAACACCATCGCATCCGGCATGTAGGAAAAAAGCGATTTGTACACTGCTCTATTCGTGTCCATCGTCAGCCCTGACAGCTTGATCGTGCCTGACGATGGCTTCACATTGCCAATGATCATCTGAATTACAGTACTTTTTCCCGCTCCATTACCACCACATAAGGCAAAACATTCACCTTTCGTAATTTCAAAATTAATATGCTCAATTCTATTAGAAGGACTATAGATTTTGCTTAAGTCATTGACTTCAACCATCAAATTATGCTCCATGATTGATCCCCCGTTTTAATAGACTATTTGAAATCAAAATCGGAATAAGGACCCAAAGAATGGCGGTTAAAGCAAAAACAATTTGACCGATATTCCCTTCACTCCAAACGGTTAAATCATATAAATGAGGTCCAAAGATCGAACCGCTGTCCATTGAAATAATTGTCCATACCCGAATTAATTCCACCGGATTTAATAAAATCGAGGCGGTGAACATCGCTAGAATCGCTTGTTTACCAATGACCATTGCCAAGCCCATAATGACAAATTCATAAAACAAAACAGTCACTGCCCATAAAATTAGACTAAGACCTAAAGCTTGAAACCTCGTTGATGAAAGCACACCAACAAGCATGGCAAGACCAAGAAATAAGATCATTAAAGCAAGCGTAAACCCGTAAAACAATAGGAAAAAGTTAAGTGAAACACTTGCTTTGCTAAAAAATAGAATCAAACCAGCTGCACCGTAGCCGAATGTTACAACGGCAAACAATGTTACTAGTAATCCTATGAATTTTCCTACTAATATACGTGAAGTTGGAATTGGATACGTAAATAATAGAGTTAAGCTCCCATCCTCTTTATCTCCGGCAAGGGAGGTGCTGCCAATTAATAAAGTTAAAAGCGGAACTAGAAATAGAGATAAATTCAATAGGCTTGCAGCCATACGGTTAAAACCGGTGAAACCCGCTTCTTCTGCACTTCCACCAAATAACACAATCGTAATTGCTAGCACTGTATAGAGAATGGTAAAACTGAATACCCATTTACTTCGGGAAATTACCTTTAATTCATGTCTGGCTATCATTAGCATATTCATTTTCATCTCACTTCCTTCTGATTGGCACTTGTCATCTGAATTAATGACCATGCATGACCCACTCTACTTTTTCCAAGCCATTATAATCCAAGACTTCACCCTTACTCTCTTTTTCGACATAGGCTTCTGCTGCTGCTTTTGTTGCAAAAGAAACTACTCCATAAGCCATCGGAGTCCAAAATTCAGGGTGGTAGGCATGGTAAGCCTGGTCAAATGGGACCCACTCGAGTGTATCAAAATCTCTTACGTAGGTTGCTCCAATCTCTTTATCTTTGCCTTCACCATTTAAGTACTCAACCATACAGCCGATATCGTCAAACATATGAACCGTACCATCCGTTTCAATTAACTGTGTGGCGAAATCCTCATGAGCAACAGACATATTGCAAACTTCACAGGCATCAATTTCCGGATTGACTGCTCTCGGCTCATAACTGGCCTTACTTCCACACGCACTGACAAACATTAAAAATGCCGACAATAATAGCAAATGCAATCCGCTTCGCTTCATTATTTTTTTCATCATAAAACCCTCCCACGATAAAAAATAGTTATTCCCAGACTAACCATAACGATACCGATTAAACCGGCTAGCCAATTTCGTTCTGCATCAGCACTCGCGGCATTAGCCTCATATTGAACAGGTTGGATGTAAGGATAGCGGTCCATTCCTTTTTCACCCGAAAAGGCTGGAAAGATCTTTTCAATCGAGGACCAGAGCTTGATCGTTGGACTCTCAAAAAAGAATTGCAGCATTGGATTTTCCTCTACCAATTTATCAAACAATTTTCCAGACTCATACGGAATTTCACCAATCCCGTCCCCATTTAGGTCCATCCCACTGTAATCGTCCCAATAATTGCCTTGCCCATTTAAATCCATCGGTTCAACGGATGTAAAGATTTTTGTTTGTACAATATTCCCGATAAAATTATTGTTAATCATCGTATTCTGTTCATTTTTATCCTTTAAATCTAAGCCAATATAATTTCCGGCAAAGATATTATTCTCGATTTTGCAGTCTCTGGCATCTTGCAAGCTCAAGCCGGTATTATTAAAAGTGACCCGATTATTCAAAATATTGATCCTATCTGAATCAAAGATTAAGATGCCATGACCGCGATAATCTAAATTTTCCTTAATGACATTGTCGTTAATATTAAAATCTTCCGCATCCATGATCATGACCCCGGTAATGTTTTTAGTTGAAATATTGTCGTTTAAAAGCCCCTTCTTGGCATACATAACATGGTATCCATATCTGGACCCTTCTACTTTGTTTCCTTTTACAGTACTGTCTTTGGCAAAATCAAAATAAATGCCGTCCTGAACTTGCCGAATGATGTTCCCCGTTAACTCCGTTTCTTCAGCGTAATATAAATGGACACCATTCCCTTTCTGTGAAAAATGACCATCATAACCGGTAATTTGATTATCAATTATTCGGTTAAGCCGTCCTTTTTGAATATAAATACCATAATAAATTTCTTTGAACACATTATCCCGAATAAGATTGTTGGAGGATTCCACCCATATACCAGCGTCAGTCCCCTTTTTCCCGCTCTTTTCAATTATGAAATTTTCGATTACGACATTGGGAGCTTTCACTTCAATGACGTGGCCATCCCCATTGCCCGCTATGATTGCACCTTCTTCACCTATTAATACAACCGATTTTTCTATTAATAAGCTGCCATTATACTGTCCTTTTTTCACCAAAATCGTTGAGCCTTCTGCTGCTTGCCCAATCGCCTTCTGTATACTATCACCTGGTTTGACGACAATTGCTTCTTCCGCATTTGCAGCGGGCTCTAGTGAAAATGTGACTCCAATTAATGAAAAAAATAAAAACAGCATGCGAATCATTATTTCCTTTCACCACCAATCTTTCTACTACATACCATCATATCCATTAAATGTGAAAAAACAGAAAAGAAAATTTGAATAAAAAAAGAACTTACCTTAATAGGTTCGTTCTTCTTTTATACTGCATATGTGCTTGTTTCTTTCAATAATAGCATTCTTCTTGCAATTTTCTGGCATTCAGGTAGAGGAATAGATTCCTCAAACGAAAATTCATAAATAAATTGAATTCTTTTTGCTAAATACTTAAGATCATCAATTTCATGGACAGCTTGAATAATATCGACTACTTCTACTTCGTAAGCACCTGGTCCAAGCCCTAAAGGGTCCCACTTATTAATAACCTCTCTTAATTTTTCATTTAACATTTTCGACCCTTCCATTCAAACCACCTTATTAAAATATAATTCATATTCTTATTTTACGCCCGGAATCCTGCTTGGACACATAGGTATTTTTACAGATTTACGACATTATCAAAAAACAATAGAAAAAGGGCACCACAACTGCGTATGGTCCCTTCAAAGAAGATTCAAATTATTTATCATTGACAACAATTTCATTGATAATAACTGATTCAAGCGGTGCACTTGATGTTGAATTGACTTTAACGCTAGCTATTTTATCTACGACATCCATACCTTCGACTACTTGTCCAAAAACTGTATGTACATGATCAAGCCAAGGTGTTCCCCCAACTTCCTTGTATTTATTAACAACAATTTCTGGGAAACCGGCCTGTTTCATTTGTTCTAATAATTCTTCTTCAATAGTATCCGGTCCTGCTTGAACGATAAAAAACTGGCTGCCATTTGTATTAGGACCACTATTAGCCATTGACAGAGCCCCACGGAAATTTGCTAATTCTGGAGCGAACTCATCTTCAAATGGACCACCCCAAATACTTTCGCCACCTGAACCATTTCCATTTGGATCC
The DNA here is from genome assembly GCA_023457235.1 of Bacillota bacterium. GTDB lineage: Bacteria > Bacillota > Bacilli > Bacillales > Bacillaceae_J > Schinkia. The sequence continues at coordinate 13,113 of JAEWMK010000237.1, read as the reverse complement.
CCGCCTTGGATCATAAAATCACTGATAACCCGGTGAAAGGTTAGACCATCATAATAACCGTCTTTACTATGTGTTATGAAATTCTCAACAGCCTTAGGTGCTTGCTTAGGGAACAGCTTAATTACAATATCACCCATCGACGTTTTCATAGTCACGACCTGTTCTTCATCACTAACTGGTTCAAACTGCGGTAAGGTTGTAATTTCTTGTCCATCGGCTTCTGTTTGTTCACCAGCTGTTTCTGAGCTGTTTTTTGCAGCATCATTTTCTGTAGCTGTATTTTTATCTCCTTCATTTCCACCACAAGCCGTCATGACTGCAATTAAAACAGCCATTACTGTATAGAAGAATATCTTTTTCATCTTATCTCTACCTTTCATTTTTATTTATCACTTTATATATGATAAGATTTTTAGCAAGGGTCTGTCAAAATTTCTCATCGAGGGGGGTAATATATCAATGTCTGAAGTATACCAAATTGGGCAAATAGTTACAGGAATTTATAAAACCGGAAAATATATTGGTGAGGTAACAGCGATCAAACCGCAGCATATTACGATTCGTGTCAAAGCTGTTTTAAAGCATCCGCTACAAGGTGATCTACACGCGCCAAGACAATCGGATGTTTTGTTTTTTCACGAAAGAAGGGCTTTAGCTCTAAATGAACAAACGAATATTCCGAAGACACAAGTTAAACCATATGAAGATGAAGTGCCGGAGTATTATGAGTCATTGAAAAAGGTCGTTGACGACCAAATCACAGAGCTTGAAAATACAGATAGTGATTGGGCAAAACAATCGCTTAAGATTTTTGAAAGCTTGAAGAAGGAATACTTTAAATAATAAAAAAGGGGCTAACTCTAGGTATTACTGCCTAGAGACAGCCCCTTTACATTAGTTAATCGTAATCGCCACCATCGTAACATCATCGTCAAAACGACTATCTTTGCTATTCGTTTCTTCCAACACTCTTTCCAGCAATTGCGTGCTGTCTACCTCACCTAAACCTACCACTAATTTTTTTAGTTTTTCTATATTTTCTGCCGTATCTTTACCTAAAGAGTCTGCTAGACCGTCTGTATATAAGAAAAGCTGGCTTCTTCCTTTTAGTGGCATCTTTCCTGTCTCAATTATTAATTCAGGCAGCAAGCCAATTGGTGGGCAGCCAACATCTAAATCTTGCACCTCACCATCTTCCATCATTAAGAAGCCCGGAGGATGGCCAGCAGACGAATATTCAATGATCCTTTCCTTTACATCGATTAGAACATAGATGGCTGTAAAAAAATATGATTGATCCATTCCATTTTGTCGATACAATAAACGCATATGCTGATTTAGTTCTGCAAATAACTTTTCTGGTTTTATCGATTCTGTAATAATTCCTCTTAGCAAGGAAGTAATCGACATACTGACTAATGAGGAAGCAACACCATGGCCCATGATATCAAACAAAATAACACCATATCGATTTTCGTCAATTTGGTACCAAGCATACATATCTCCGGCTAATTCAGCTGACGGAAGGTAAGTCCCATCAATATGAATAGATTCATTTTTGATCGGTTTACTTAAAACGCTCTTTTGCAATTTTCGCGCCAATTCTAAATCGGAAATTAGTTTCCGCTCCGCTTCCTTCGTTTTCGTTACATCACTAAAAATTGCACAATAGCTTATTGGTTTGTTATCTTTATCTTTTATTGTTGCAATTGTTGTCCTCTGGTAATATAATTCACCATTTTTTCTCCTATTAATAAATTCACCTTGCCATTGCCCGTTTTTTTTAAGAGACTCCCATATTGCTTGATAATAACGTTCGGGATGTCTCCCGGATTTAAGAATCCTTGGGTTTTGGCCGACTGCCTCCTCAGCCTTATACCCTGTTATTTTTTCAAATGATTCATTGACGATCTGGATTCGCCCAGTTAAATCTGTAACGAAAATGGCTTCTAGTGAAAATTTAAAAACCTTTGCGGCTAATTGGAGTTGTTGTTCAACAGTATTAGGAAGGCTAGTCATGCTGATCACGCTTAAAATATTGTAAGCCTTCATCTTTTGAATCAAATATTTTTATAAAAGTGCCAAACTTCACGATATTAAAGATTTCTCTAACAGAGCTTTGTGTAGCGACAACAACAAGCTCCTTTTGGTCCTTCCTTGCCCCCATAACAGAATCAGCAATTACACCAAGTGCCCCGCTATTTAAATACTGTACTCCTTGTAGGCATAGTAGTAATTTGTCAGAATCCGATTCTACTAATTCCTTCATAGTATCTTTGAAGATTGCATTATTTCTTAATGTAATATCTTCTTCCCAGGTTAATAGAATGACTTGATCACTAGAAGTGAATATCATTAATATCCAATCCCCTCTCTTAAATTTTGGGTTATATATTTTCTCATAACCAGTTCAACATATTCCCCATTCTCTTGAACTTGAACATAGTCCATTAAATTCACAATTAAATGCAAACCTCTTCCTCTAAGACCACGATTCGCTTCAACCATCGGGGTAATCGTATATTTTTTACCTCGATGCTTAATACAAATGTCTAGATAGTCTTTTGTTTTATCATCCCAATAGATCCAAAAACCATGTTGGTCCGTTTTTTGACAATATTCATAGGCATTCATACAGCCTTCTTCCGTTACAAGCCGCAAAAACAAGATATCATCATGTAAGAAACCTATTTTTTCAGCAATTTCTTCCGTCATATCCATCGCTTGGAAAATATCATCTGGATTTTTGACTAGTAGACTTTGTTCTTCGTCAGTTAGATTCATGATCATTCACCTTATTTGGAATATTTCATTTCAACAGTATTTATAAAGTTAATTATAGAGGAAGAGAAGGCATGTTTCCTCTTCCTTCCATAATTGTCATGAAATATACAAATTTTAGTAAAATTACTTTTACAATTTAAATTTAGCTGACAGCTTTGTAAGTGACTCAGCCATTTTTGCTAAATCATTAGCCGTAGTTGCTGTTTGTTGAATTCCTGCTGCTGTTTCCTCTGACACTGAAGCAATGTTTTCAACAGCGATTAATACCTCATTTGATTGAGCCGTCACTTCCTCACCGGCCGCAGCAATTTCGGCAACTTTTGAAGCGGATTCTTTCAACAGTTTTACAATCTGTCCGAATGTTTCACCTGCTATAGTTACCGTTTCATTTCCAGCTGTAACGGCTGCCACTGAATCATCCGTATTTTGTTGAATGGAATGGATTAACTCTGAAATTTCCTTCGTTGCCTTACTGCTTCGTTCAGCCAGCTTTCGGACCTCATCAGCAACAACGGCAAAGCCTTTGCCGGCATCACCTGCTCGGGCAGCCTCTATTGCAGCATTAAGGGCCAGTAGATTCGTTTGTTCGGCAATATCATCGATCACTTCAACAATTTCACCTATTTGTACTGATTTAGAGGAAAGTTCACCAATTTTTTGGCTAATTTCCTCCATTCCAGCAACAGTCTCCCTAATGACCCGACCGCCTTCTACGGCCGCTTGAACTGTTTTTTCAGTTGCGTTTGAGGCTGCTTCAGCATTTACAGAAACATTTCTGATCGCGCTGGCTACTTCTTTCACCATCTCAGATGAGGAAGCTGCATCTGAAGCCTGCTGTTGACTGCCTGATGCCATTTGTTCAGTACTTGCTGAAATTTCTTCAGAACTAGCGGCTAGATTCGCCGCATTTTCAGCAACCTGACCAATGACATGACGCAACGATAATATCATTTCATTTGTCGATTTCACCAGTTCCCCGACCTCATCTTTTGATTTCGTTACTAAGGCTTCACCAGATAGGTTACCAGCAGCAATCCTCTTAGTTCGATTGGAAATTTCTAAGATTGGTCTGGTTATTTTTTGTGCTAGGAAAAAGGCAATCAAAGTTCCTAAGACAAGACCAAAAATACTAATGGACACTGTTATCATAATTAATGAGTTCCCGCTCTTATAAATCTGATCCTTTAAATCATTTACATTTTCTCTCGTTTGATTGACAATACCGTCATAATCGTTATATAATTCACGCGTCAACACTCGCACCTCAACCGCTTTACTTACTGCTTGTTCCGGATTAATCTTATATACATTAAAAATTTCTTTAACTTGTTCATCCCATACTTGATTCTTTTCAAGAACAGCTGCTTGCTGCGAGGTAACTTCGAGTTCTGCCACTCTATCCTTAGATGTTTGAGCCCGATCTGCTAATCCAAAAAATTCATCATAATAAGTTTGATCCCCCGTTAGTAAATAGCCTCGTAAACTAGATGTAGCTCTTGCTATTGTATAATTTAATTCCTCCCACGCGATCAGTTCATCTACTTTATTCTCCAACACATCTTCAACCTGTCCTTTAAATTTGTTCGTCTGTATATAACTAACTACCGATAATACTAGTAACAAGGAAATAACAATAGCAAACCCACCTAATATTTTCATCCGTAAGCTTTTCATAAGTAGACCTCCCTATAATTAGAAATCGTCTTAAGCTCTCCCATATCTAGAATAAGATCTAAATCTAGCAATATTATTAATCTTTCTCCTAAATTACTAATTCCACGAATATACTTTTCTTCAATTTGATTGTTAGAGTCTGGTGGTGATTCAATTGTATCTGTACTTACCTTTAACACTTGAGTTACTTGATCCACTAAAAGACCGATTAATTCACAAGCTAGTTCAACCACAATGATTCTTGATTTCCTTGTTACGTCCGTTCTATTTATCCCGAAGCGCTCTCTTAAATCCATGACTGGTATTAATTTTCCACGAAGATTAATCATTCCAAGAACGGAATGTGGTGCATTCATAATTCTAGTGATCGGTGGGACTGTGATAATATCTTTAACGCGGTCAATCTCAATGCCGTACTCTTCCATACCAAGTTTAAAGGTTGCAAGCTGTATGATTTCCTCATGCCGTTTTGTGGTTTTGGAGTTTAGTTCATCATTTGTAACATCCTTTGTACCTTCTTCACGAACGATTGCCCCTGTATCAAGAATAATAGCAACATTGCCATCACCCATGATTGTTGCTCCGGCAATATACTTTGGTGTGCCAATATATTTTCCCAAAGGCTTAATCACAACCTCTTGATTTCCTAACGTTTTATCAACGACAAGGCCAACTCTTTTTTCCGCTAACCCAACAACGATGACGAAAATCCGCTTAGAACTGCTTAGATTTGTTTCACTAACACCTAAACGATTATGCAACCTTACTAACGGAAGAACACGATCGCGCACAATCCCAACTTCTTGATTTTTAATCGTCTTTACTTCATGTTTGTTCAAGCGAACAATCTCCTGTACATTGACAAGTGGTATCGCAAACTCTTTATCACCTATTCTCACAAGTAAAGAACGAATAATTGCTAATGTTAACGGCAATTTAATGGTAAAAGTTGTTCCCACACCAAGGACTGAATCAATATCAACGATGCCATTTAATTTTTCAATATGGCTGCGGACGATATCCATCCCGACCCCACGACCAGATATATCAGTCACCTTCCCAGCTGTCGATACCCCAGACTTGAAGATAAGAAAAATTAAGTCTTTATCACTCATATTGTCTGCTTCTTCTTTCGTTATTTGGCCTTTTTTAATAGCGGATGATTTTATTTTTTCCGGATCAATGCCACGGCCGTCATCTGCAATCGTAATGACAATATGATTTTCTTCATGGGAGGCCTTTAATAATATCTGTCCCTTTCTTGGCTTTCCTGTTGTTTCCCGCTCATTTGGATCTTCAATCCCATGATCAATTGCATTTCGGAGTAAATGAATGATAGGGTCACCAATTTCTTCAATCAAATTGCGGTCAAGTTCAGTTTCCTTACCCTCAATGACAAAATCGATCTCTTTATTGGCCTTTTGACATAAATCCCGAACCATTCGTGGAAATCTATTAAATAATTGTTCAATCGGCAGCATCCTAGTTTTCATCATGCCTTCTTGAAGCTCGCTAATCACTTGTCCTAAGTGATTCCCGACCTCGCTGAATAATTCAATATCCACATCATTTGAATAGCGATCTTCCAGCCTGCTGCGGACATCAGCTAGTCTTGTTTGATCAATCACCAGTTCACCGACTAAATTCATCAGATGCTCTAGTCGTGCCACATCAACACGAACGGTTTGTTTTGCTTTTGTATCGGTTTTCTGGTTGCTAGTAATAGCGACCTCTTGCTTTGTTTCAGAAAACTTCATTTTATTGCCTTCAATAAATTTGGAGAGGTTGGCTTTTGTAATTTTAGTTAAGCTAACTGAGCGAATGTCTGAAATATTGTTCACGATTTGAATGGCTTCATGTTCTGTGGCATTTGTGATGATAAGATAAACTAGACTACCATCGAATTTGGCATCATCTTCGATAATCTCTGGAGGTGGAAAAGTGGCGATGATTTCTCCAATTTCTTTTAAATTGTTATGAATCAAAAATGCTCTCACAGATTTTAACATTGCATCCTGTCTTAAACTGACATATACAGCCATTACTTGAAAACCTGTTTCAAAAGCCTTTTCAACGATATCTTTTTGATAAACATCTAAAATAACATTGGGAAAGATCACATCATCATTTTGTGGTAGGTGTTCTTCTTTGCTAGGAGTAGGAATTTCTTCCATAGCTCCGCTTATATCTTTGATTTTTTCCAATTTGTTAACTACTGGTGCTATATCGATGGCATCAATTGTTCCATCAAGAATAGCTTCTTTCAATACTTTTATAAAATCGATCGATTCAAAAATCACATTAATAATCTCCGTATTTACTTTTAGTTGTTGATTGCGAATTTGATCAAATAAATTTTCCACCTTATGAGTAAGCTCTTTCATTTTCTCAAAACCCATCGCCGCTGAAGACCCTTTTAACGTATGAGCGGCTCTAAAAATTCGCTGTATCGTTTGGAGGTTTTCACCATCTTGTTCTAAATTAAGGACTTCTTCATCTAAAATTTGCAGTTGTTCATCGACCTCATCCAAGAACACACCAAGATAGGCTGACATATCAAAATCACTCATTATGGGTCACCCCCATTTCCAAATCAGGGAAGAGTACCTTATTTTTATTTAATATCCCTATTAGCTTGTCTTTTACTTTGGCAAAGCCTTTAAAACACCCTTTTTCTAACGAGTTAAACATCTCAAGGGGGGGTTCTAAATCTAGTTCTTCTATATAAGTAACCATGACAACCTCATCTACAATTAAGCCTATATCCTCGTTAGCCTCCTCGATAATGACAATCCTGTTTTTTTTCGTAAATAGTTCGTGTTCCATATGATATCTTTTCCGAAGATTAATAACAGGAATGATTTTCCCACGCAAATTAATCATCCCTGAAATATAATCCTTAATCCCAGGAACTTCTGTTATCGTTTGAACACGAATGATCTCCACCACCTCCTCAATCGCTAGTGCGCAAAGCTGTTTATCAATAGAAAAAATGACGTATTGACCCGACTTTAAGCCTATTTCAGTATCCAAGCTATCACCTCCTGAATTCTTCTATCTATAGTATAAAATGCAAATTTTACCAGTGCCATTACCTATCATTCCTATCTTCTTTCTCTCCGTTCACTTCTTTGTAATAGAAACAGGACCAATTTCCTATGGATAAAAAGAAAAGACATTTGCCCGAATGGCAAATGCCTTACCTTAATCTTTGTAATTTAATTCGTAAAAAGTGGCAATGATTTGTGTTCTGTCATTAACACCTAACTTGTTTAAAATACTAGATATATGATTTTTTACCGTATGCGTACTAATATAAAGTTCATCGCCTATTTCTTTGTTGCTTCTGCCTTTTACAATAAGCTTGAGAACATCAAGCTCCCGGGCTGTCAACAGTTCTATTAGGGAATGTGATTCGGTTACTTGCAACTTTTTTAATAAAGGTTTTAGAGCCAACCCGCTGATCGCACTTAAACTATTTAAATAAGCTTCTGCTTCCTTAAATCCACTTGACTCTATCAAAGATACGCTTATCATTCCAAATAATGATTCCTCAATATAGATCGGGCACTCCATTATAACCGTTTCATATTTTTCAATTATTCTTGGTCCTTTGCGAAAAGCAGTATTCGTTTTTTCAGTAGTAAAGGTTCGTTCATAAAAATTTTGGCAGTATTCCTTTATTGTCTTTTCGCCAATTCTATTTGTTACATTTAAAAATTCATAGTTTCCATATTTCGTAGTTATGCTGGTAAAATTGGATGGAACAAGTGAACTAGCTATATTCGTGATCAAGAGTAATAGATCTTGAAGGTTTTTGAGCGACACCATTGACTTAGAGATTTCCATCAATATAGATAGTTTCATCAGATGTAAATCAATCCGTGATTTGAGCCATTCATTATTCATTCCTAATTCGACGATTGAAATAATATTACTTACACGTTGGATTGTATTTGTGCCCAATCGCTTTTCTCTTATTTTTCCACCAAAAATACAGGCCTCAACTTGATTATCGATAAGGATCGGAAAACAAAAAAAGCAACCTGTTCTTATTCCGTTTTTCATTAAAAATGATAGTCTTGGGTCAAATCCAATATTATCCAAGTGTTTCAGACCTCTACAGGAACTGATATCTTCAATAAATGTTCCTGCCTTGATAAAACTACTGCCAATCAGACTGTCTTCCGAAGGACCATTAAAGGCCTTAATTTTCACAAAATCACCATCTATTAAAGCAAAACCGACATAATCCAAATTTTCATTCTTTTTAATTATCTCAAGCAATTGGTGATATCGAATATTCGTTGCTTTCAAAGCGTTTAGAAGCTGTACTTCTTCGTTTAAGTGCTCAAGTCCTGTTTTCGATTTCAGCAGTTCTGCACAAATATAGGCCATGTTGGTTACCTGTTCTTTTATTTGCAGGACCTGTTCATTGGTTAGCTCAGGCAACTGAAATATCGGTTCCTTCCATTCAAGCTTCGTGTCATCGAGGTCGATAGCGGCTTTTACGTTATCAGATATTTCCGACCCAAGATAGGACCAACACCATATGAACCCGATTATTTTTTGTTCTATAATAATAGGAACTAATAATGCTTTCACTCCATAGAATGGGCACCCAAAAGCATCGATGACCACACAATTCGTAATAGAGCAATATTTGTCAATTATATTTTTTAATTGATATAAAAAGGGTTGTTTGGCCTGATAAACTAGCAATTCAACGAATGGCGATATACCGGATATATTCGTCATTGGATTGCCTTTCAGGTCGGTCATATAGAGGGTCATATTAATATAGGCGGAATAAGTATCTTGTAAATTTTGCAGTAGCATTTTCGAGTTATTTATCATGATCTTTAACGCCCCTTTGTCAAAAATGCAACAAAACCACAACTTTATACTATCAAATAAAATTTTTTAAAGATGCGGAATTTATGGACTTTTTGTGATAATTGACAAAGGGGGGCATTCGTTAAACTACTTTTTTGGTGGTCGAAGAAAAGTAGTCTTGTAAATAGTTAAGTGCATCACGCTCATATGAAAACACTTGTACAATTGAATAGAAACGAACAATCTCAAATATTGTTCTTATTGTTGCTGTATTATTAATAATCACAAGTTCCTTGTTCATCTCTTTAGCTTCTTTAATTGAATCTGCGATAATACCTAGGGCATATTCATTCATATAAGAAACATTTTCAAGATTTAAAATAAGGCCGTTTAAATTTGTGTAAAGAAGCCTTTTGATCGACTTTTCGAATCGATCAACGTTGTTTAGAGAAATATTATCATTCCATACAAGTGTTTGGAACAACCAATCTCACTCCTTTCTTTTATTACTTGATACTATATTAATTATTCATACAATACCTAGTACTGAACACCCCCATCTCATCGTATTATTCAGACATTTAGAGACAGCAAAATTGTATATACTGGCGATTCACGTTGTAAAAACACTTATTATCACGAACGAAACGAAAATACTTGTAATTTTTAATAAAGGTAAGATATAGTTAATATAAGTAATTGAATATTTTTTCTTCGGGGTCGGGTGAAATTCCCAATCGGCGGTGATGTAGTACATGTACTAATAAGCCCGCGAGCCTTTTAACTTCATAAATGAAGTTAAAGCCTCCGGCGGATGCCTCAGATTTTTAAAGGTAGTTTTTCGAGCATAAGATCAAAGACTAAGAACGCCACATCCTGTGGCAACGTCTTTGTGACCCACATCGTGTGGGCCTAAAAAATCTGGGCGCAAATACGCCAAGGCCGCATTTGATAGGCAGGAGCTGGTGTGAATCCAGGGCCGACAGTTACAGTCTGGATGGGAGAAGAGAATGTAGAGGCAGATGGTTCATTTGTCATAGAATACGCTATGCCGTATTTTATTTGACATGCAAATTTTGAACGTTTATTTGCTGTACTTATTTTTGACTTTCATATTTAATTTGTTTATTTTGAGACCCTTGGAGCGTATCCATGGGTCTTTTTGTATAACCATTTATTCCATAAGCCGATTACCGCTCCCTAAAGTGATCGGACAAAACAATTGATATAAAAAGGTGATATGATGACAGACCAAGATTATATGAGATTGGCGATTGAGCTCGCTGCCAACACGAATGGTCAGACAAGCCCGAATCCGCTTGTTGGAGCGGTAGTGGTCAAAGAAAATCAAATAGTCGGAATGGGGGCCCACTTGAAAGCGGGCGAACCGCATGCTGAGGTTCATGCGATAAATATGGCTGGAGAAAAGGCAAAAGATGCTACTATTTATGTGACATTAGAACCGTGCAGTCATCATGGACGAACCCCCCCTTGTGCTGATCTGTTAATAAAAAGCGAAGTGAAAAGAGTAGTAATCGCATCTACTGACCCGAATCCGCTTGTAGCTGGTCAAGGAATTGAAAGGCTAAGAGAGTATGGAATTCAAGTAGATGTCGGCATTTTACGAGAAGAAGCGGAACAGCTAAACGAAGTATTCTTTCACTACATCTCAACCGGAATGCCCTATGTCACATTAAAATCAGCGACAAGTCTTGACGGAAAAATTGCAACTGTTTCAGGTGAAAGCAAGTGGATTACTAGCGAAGAATCTAGACTAGATGTTCATAAATACAGACACCAGCATGATGGGATATTAGTTGGTGTAAATACAATTATAAAAGACGACCCCGAATTAACAACAAGACTTCCATTAGGCGGCAAAAATCCAATCCGCATAGTTCTTGATACGAAATTAAGAACACCGCTTGATGCAAAAATAGTGAACGATAACAAAGCACCAACATGGATAATCGTCGGAAAAAATGCTGCTGCTGAGAAAATTCAGGCCATCAACGAAAAACATGCACAGGTCATTGAAACGCCATTTGAAGCGCTAAATATTCGTAACGTTCTGAAAGTCCTTGCTGAAAAAGGGATTACCTCGCTTTTTGTTGAGGGCGGTTCGCAAATCAATGGCAGCTTTATTAAAGCAAAGGCGATCAATCAAGTCATTACTTATATAGCACCAAAAATAATCGGAGGAGCATTAGCACCAACATCGATTGGCGGGGAAGGCTTTGAAAAAATGAATGAAGTCCTTGCTTTACAAATAAAATCCATCGAAACAATCGGACCAGATATCAAAATAATCTCAAAGCTTCCTAGTCTAAACTAAAGGAGGGGTAAAATGTTTACCGGAATTGTTGAAGAAAAAGGAACTGTTAAATCGATAACTAAATCTGGTGATGCGATTAAAATGTCGATTCAAGCTCCTAAAATACTAGAGGATGTTCATTTAGGCGACAGCATTGCAGTTAACGGCGTTTGTCTTACTGTAACAACCTTTGATAAACATACATTCTCAGTCGATTTAATGCCGGAAACGGTAAAAGCAACCTCATTACGGGATCTTACCAACGGATCTAAAGTCAATCTTGAAAGGGCAATGGCTGCTAACGGACGATTTGGAGGACATTTCGTTTCAGGGCACGTCGATGGAGTCGGTACCATCATTTCAAAGAAGCCTGTATCGAATGCCGTTTATTATGAAATTGAAGTAAATGAGGAATTGCTACAATATATGCTTCTTAAAGGCTCTGTCACAGTAGATGGTACAAGCCTAACGATTTTTGGTTTAAGTGATAAAGCATTTACGATATCGCTTATCCCGCACACTCTTTCTGAAACGATCCTTGGTGCTAAATCACCTGGAGATATCGTTAATATTGAATGTGATATTTTAGGAAAATATATAGAAAAATTCTTATCAAAAGGCAGGATGAAAGAAACGGGTAGTACAATTACCGAAGCTTTTTTAGAAGAAAATGGGTATAAATAAAGGTAACGAAAGTGAGTGATGGAACATGTTTGATACCATTGAAGATGCCATTAATGAGCTTATCCAAGGTAATGTTGTCATCGTTTGTGATGACGAAGATCGAGAAAATGAAGGTGATTTTGTAGCATTAGCATCCAAAACAACACCTGAAACGATCAACTTTATGATTAAGCACGGGCGCGGACTTGTTTGTGCCCCGATATCTGAAGAGATTGCCCGTACCCTTAATTTAGTTCCGATGGTTAACCGTAATACGGATCCACACGGAACCGCGTTTACAGTTAGTATTGATCATAAAACATCAACAACTGGAATCAGTGCCTATGAAAGAGCAACTACGGTCCAACAATTAATTAATCCAAATTCAAAAGCAAGTGATTTCAAAAGACCTGGTCATATCTTTCCATTGATTGCGAAAGAAGGCGGTGTTTTACGCAGGGCAGGTCATACGGAGGCAGCGGTTGATTTAGCAAGACTTTGCGGGGAAGCGCCTGCCGGCGTTATTTGTGAAATTATCAAAGAAGATGGAACGATGGCGAGGGTCCCTGATCTCCGTCTGATTGCAGATGAATTCAATTTGAAGATGATTACGATCAAGGATTTAATTAAATATCGCAATCGCAAAGAGCAGCTTGTCACACGCGAAATTGAAATTACCCTTCCAACTGAATTCGGGGAATTCAAGGCATACGGTTACTCTAATATTGTAGACTCCAAGGAGCATGTTGCCCTTGTTAAAGGTGATGTAAGCGGTGATGAACCGGTATTAGTACGTGTTCATTCCGAATGCTTAACCGGTGACGTTTTTGGATCACACCGCT
>JAEWMK010000236.1 GCA_023457235.1 Bacillota bacterium | reverse complement strand
TAGGATTAATTACTGTCCCGATTGGCTGTTTAGTTGGGGGAGTATTGGCGGATATCAATATCCTAACGATCATTAAAAACCTGATTCCAACGATCATCTTTTCCATCCTCATTTCGATTGGGTTATGGAAGTATACAGATAAGATGATTGCTGGATTTTCCATTTTTGCAAAATGCATTGAAGTGCTAGCGATTGTCGGGCTAACTGCGATAAGTATCCAAACGCTTACTGGTTTGACGATCATTCCAAATATGGCGCCGCTTATGGATGGTATTAAAACCGTGGCGATGATTGTACTTTTTCTTGCAGGTGCTTTTCCATTGGTTGTTGTTATTTCAAAAACACTTCATAAGCCGCTTGGGAAAATCGGCGCATTGTTAGGAATAAGTGAAACATCAACAACTGGATTGGTGGCATCCTTGGCACATGCTATCCCGATGCTATCGATTCTGAAAGATATGGATGCAAGAGGAAAGGTCATCAATGTTGCTTTTGCGGTTAGTGGTGCCTTTGTATTTGGAGGCCATTTAGGGTTTGTGGCCGGTATTAATAAGGAAGTGGTGTTTGCGATGATTGTGGGGAAACTAGTCAGTGGGATTAGTGCAGTTATTTTAGCGGTTGTTGCAACTAGGAAAACGAAGGTCTAAAGTGGGATTGAATAGAATTTCAAATAAAAAAGGACCGGTAGCTCACTTACCTTGCCACCGGTCCTTTAAAGCACTTTAGAATAGTTCTCTCTTAAACCTCTTTAGGTGAATACTGTACTCTTCTTACTTTAGTGACTCCCAATCTAGTTGAGAGAATGATAGAAATAACCGCGAAAACGACAATCATCGATATAACACCAAACCACCCGAAGCTACTGTAGAAAATTCCGCTTACCGTACCACCAACACTTGAGCCCAAATAATAGAAAAATAAATATAAGCCAGATGCTTGTGCTTTATTTTGCTTAGCTAATTGACCGATCCAACTGCTGGCAATCGAATGTCCGGCAAAAAAACCGAATGTGAAAACAGCAATTCCAATAATTTTTACCCATAAGGATGTTTCCAATGTAATACAAGCACCTACTAACAAAATAACCAATGAAACCTGAATTAATTTCTTTTTACCATATTGATCGGCCAGCATTCCCATCCAAGTCGAACTGAAGGTTCCAACCGTATAAACGATGAAAATAAAACCAACTAAGGTTTGGCTTAAAGAATAGGGAGGTGCGATTAACTCAAAGCCGATATAGTTATACAATGATACAAAGCTGCCCATTAATAAAAATCCGGTCATAAAGATATAAATAAGACTTGGTTGTTTAAATTGTGAGAGTAGACCAGTCAGCAGCGATTTGATAGCAAAGGCCTGAGCCTGGAAATGAGTGGATTTTGGTAAAATAAACCAAAAAACAACGCTGGCAACCAAGCTGATCACTCCAATCCCTTCCAAAGCAAACCGCCAGCCGAAATGATCTGTAAGTATACCGCTAATGATTCGTCCGGCCATACCACCCACAGAGTTTCCACTTATATATAAACCCATCGCCATTCCTAAACTTTTCGGATCAATTTCCTCACCTAAATAAGCCATTGCGACAGCAGGCAATCCGGCAAGTGTGATCCCCTGTAGAATTCTACATAATAGTAAAAGATGAAAACTAGGGCTAAATGCCGTTAAAATCGATAAAATGGATGAGGCTACCAAGGCAAATGTCATCACTGGCTTGCGCCCAAAAACCTCAGACAAAGAGCCTGCAATTAACATGCTTATGGCCAAAGCTATCGTAGTAGAAGATAGACTCAAGCTTGATGCAGCAGGAGATATATGAAATTCTTTACTGATTTCTGGCAGTAAAGGTTGCGTCCCCCACAGTATCGCAAAAGTATTAAATCCCCCTGCAAATAAAGCAATGTTTACCATTCTAAATTTGTGTGTTCCTCGCTGTATATACCCCATTTTTAAAACATTCCCCTTTATTTGTTATGAAATAAGCCTTGTACATATTGGATGAAATTTTTGGTGACAGGTGATAGGTAACCATCCTTTAAATGTGCAATCCCAATTTTTCGATTACAAATTGGTTTTTTTACACGGAGGAGCTTCACCTTTGTTTTCTTTAGCACCTCTATATTCGGTACAATGGAAACACCTAAATTTGCGCTAACTAACCCAGAAACCGTCCCGATATCTTCCCCCTCAAACACAATATCAGGCGTTAGTCCAGCTTCTAAACAAAAATTGTGAAGAATCGTACGTAATCCATATCCCTCTCTGAAAGAAATAAAAGGCTCATTTTCGATCATTTTCAATTCTACTTCATCATATTCCGCTAACCAGTGGGTTTTCGAGACAATCAGGAATAATTCCTCAGTAATGAGCGGCTCCCATATTAATTCTTCGTCCTCTTCTAAAAGAGTAAGTAGAGCAAGATCCACCTTTCCCGATTTTACCTCGCGAAAAATTTCTTGGTTTGAAGCTTGATGCAGAAGAAATTTAACATTTGGAAATTTGGATCGATAAGCACTTACAATTTCTGGAACAAAACTCATACCCAGTGAAGGATAAAAGGCTAAGGTAATTGAACCAGATTCGGGATGAATATCTTGGAGAATTTCTTGTGTTCCTACCTCAATCTGCTTGATTGCTTGTTCAACGCGTTTTAAAAACATTTCTCCATATCGATTTAAATAAATATTCCTGCCTTTACGGTTAAAAAGCTTAACACCTAATTCATCTTCAAGCTTGGCAATCGAACGGCTTAAAGCGGGCTGTGAAATTGCTAATTGCTCGGCTGCCTGTGTAATATGCTGCGTCTTCGCAACGGTCTGAAAATAATTAATCTGATGCCATTCCATATTTTGACCTCATAAGTTTAGTTTTTACTTATACTTTATCATACTCCTGCATTTGCATAACTTCTAATTGATAGTTTGCATATAATTCATTACTTTTAGTTATTAATAATGAGGCAGAGGGTCGGGTGGTGGGAAACAGATCCCTGGACCAGAGTTCCAGACCCTCTGTCCCACCCCATAAATTCAAAATTTTGACAGAACTTTCTATCCTATAACTGATTCGGCTGAATAATATATAGTAAAGAAGGGGGAAAACATTAAAACCCTTCCAAATAATGAAAGAAGGTGCCTCTCATGTCACTCGCACAATTTGATGAAGTATTTGAAATTTGTTGTGAGTTTATGGCATTGGACGAAATGGCCAGAATTGATGGGGGAAAGAAGGATAGGTTAGAGGTAAGGAATGATCGACGTCCAGTTGGCTATGAGTGGTGGGAACTTGCGATTGAGGAGATTGAGAAAGAAAGAAAATACCTAAATGTATAGCCGCAAAAAGTAAAGACTGCCGAAAAAATCAACTTTCGGCAGCTTTTTTCATCGCCTTCTTCTTTGATGTACAAGATATTAATATAAGCCCTCGTTCATACTATATTTTGGGGGTGAAATAATGGCAAGGATAAATTACCGAAGTTCGGACGTTGCATTAATGGCAAGGATGATGAGAGCTGAGGCTGAAGGTGAAGGAAAACAAGGAATGTTATATGTTGGAAATGTAATCGTTAATCGTGTTATAGCAGATTGTTTAGATTTTAAAGATGTAAGAACAGTTTATGATGTTATATTTCAAGTACAAGGAGGCAATTATTCTTTTGAAGCTGTTCAAAAAGGGAATATGTTTTATCAAAGGGCAAGAGAGGTTGAAAAAAGATTAGCTAAACAAAATTTGGAATTTTGGAGACAACACCCGGCGAAATTTGCCCTTTGGTACTTTAATCCATATGCTCCATGCCCACCAACATGGTATGGTCAACCTTTTACTGGCCAATTTAAAAATCATTGTTATTATGAACCAAAAGCTGGAACATGTGCGAGTGTTTATAGGGGATAATAAGCTTACTCTTAAAGTAAGCTTATTTCAAACCTAGGGCTCTGAATTTCAGCTTTGGAATTCAGTTAATTCTTTTCTAAACGCATCAACCTCGTCGGTTAATGAATCATTATTCTTTGCCAAAATTTCAAGGAAACTGTTCAGCATTTCTGTGTAGTCACTTTCGATTTCTCTGCTAATAGCATCTAGATATACAGCCTTTGCTTCAGGGTCTATTTTTTTAGTATCATAACTAAACAGCGGCGTATTATTAAGCCCGAAGAATGTAAACATCTCATACCTCTTATATAGCTCAGTCACTTCATTCAGTCTTTCAGAATCGGGATATTGCTTCAAAAAGGCTTCTTGTTCAAGAGCTCTATCGACAATTTCATTCCAGCTAATCATCAATGCAGCATCTTTGGCAGGCACCTGATTAGATTCAACAGCCATGATTTCAATATAATTCTGGATCTCCTCAGTTGCTTTTGCACTAAATGTTTTATAAAACTGATAATCTATAATTGGAAAGTAGAAACCCTCTGCCGTTTCGATTTTATAACCGCTGTTTTTTGTTTCTTCAAGCAAAGTCTTAATGTCAGTATCGGCAATATTTTCTATGTTACTTGTATCTCCTTTAAATAAATCCCTAAGTTTTACTTGCAGATCTTCACTGCTTGTAAAATTCTCTTCGAATGTTGGTAAATGATTTACTTGTAAATCTTCTAACGCCAAAATCATAACAGAGACGTTTTGTGGTGACACATTAGATATGTTATCCTCCATGAATTGAATAACTTCATTGATCTCTGGATTGTTTGCCATTAAATTATTAAAATCACTCATCACTTGTTCTTCACTAGCTTGTGGATTCTCTTCTGGTTGAACAACCTCAACTGGTTCACTGCTATTATTTTTATTATTTGTAGATTGATTTCCCAAAGAGCAACCTGTCGTAAGAATTAACAATGAAACAAGCATGGAAACAGTCCATATTTTTTTATTTACCATACAATCATCTCCTTCCCATTGTTAAGACGTTTCTTCGATAAAAAAGTTACAAAAATAATAAAAAAACCGACATTCAAGTGGGGAATGCCGGTTTGTAATTCGTATATGGTTTCCTTCAGAAAAACCTTTTCTTCCAAAAAATAAAAGCGGTAATGCTAGCAAATATAACTGAAATAATAATTGCAATAAAAAAAGCATGTGGATAATCCTGAAATGGGATCGGAACGTTCATCCCATAAAAGCTTGCTACCATCGTTGGCAGGGCCAAAATAATCGTAAAGGATGTCAAAAATTTCATAACCATATTTAAGTTGTTTGATATGACCGATGCAAAAGCGTCCATCATTCCGCTCAAAATCGAGGAATGTGTTTCGGCCATTTCAATCGCCTGTTGATTTTCAATGATTACATCTTCTAATAACTCTTTATCATCTTCATACATCTTCAAGTAGTTACTTCTTAACATTTTTTGCATAACAATATTATTTGATTTTAATGATGTCATGAAATATACTAAGCTTTTTTCCAAATTTAATAATGAGAAAAGCTCTTTGTTTTTCATCGATTGATGCAGTTCACTTTCGATTTCATCTGTTTTTTTATTGATTTGTTTAAGGTATCTAAGATAGGAAGTAGCAGTTAAATATAGCATTTGCAAGGCAAATCTTGTTTTTTTGTATGTGAAAAATTGCTTGACTTTATTTTGTGAAAAAAGGTGAAAGATCGGATTATCCTTCAAACAAACAGTGACGAAACAGTCTTTTGTAATGATCATGCCTAACGGGATCGTATCATAAATCGGTCTGTCAAATTCATCCCGCGTAACTAAAGGCATATTAATGATAATCAAAATGTTATCGTCTTCTTTTTCAATTCTGGAGCGCTCTTCTTCGTCTAAAGGGTCTTTTAAAAAGTCCAAAGGAATCTGTAGTTGATTGGCAGCATAATTAATTTCTTCCTCTGTTGGAGATATTAAATTAACCCAGCAACCTTTGACGATTTCCGTTGTTTCTTGAATGCCTCCAAATTCATTCGTAACAAAAGTTTTTAACATTGAAAATTCCTCCTCGTCTTAAAGAGGAAGTCATTAAAACCTATCTAAATAATGGAAGTTGATATTTTTATAAGGTATCAAGCTTCGTGATGTCTGGTAATGAATGATTTCCTCATCTGTCGAACTGGGTTCGGGTTCATTACATGGTAGGTTACCCAAAAAATATCAACTCCTTATCAATAACTTTAAATATATTTATTCACCTTCATCATCATACCTTCTCAAAATTCCCTTGTAAACTACCAAAAGGGTATTATGGATTTTGTCAGAATAGTGGGACACAGTTCCCGACCCCGGACCATTGGGGCCGGAGAACCCGACCCTGCGTCCCAGCTGGCCCGGAGAACCCGCCCCCGCGGCACGGTTTTAGTAAAAGCCGGGGCCACCGAAGAAAGGATAACCAAATCCTCCGTATCCACCAAATCCTGGCCCAAATGGTGGGTAACAGCAAGGACGAGGCGTAGCTAACCCTCCAAAATAGCCAATTCCTAATCCTATAAGTCCTGTAGCGATCGGGGCGGCAAGGAACCATCTTTGATCTTCATAGCCCTGTCTATAGTTCGGTACCATGTTTCCATAATAATTGGAATACATTCTTTATCCTCCTTTACATAAAAATAGGGAAATATGTCTACTTGTATCATATGGTTAAATGGAGGATAAGAGTGGACGATAGCCTGTTTTAGAAAAAATTGATGAATTCGTCTATACTATGTTTATTAGTAACACATAAAAAGGAAGAACGACTAGTCACTAAGGAGAAATGTTTATGTTGAAATACGTGATTTTTGATTTTGACGGGACTCTTGCTGATTCAAGGGTCGTACTAGTAACTGCCTGGAATTTGTTGGCCAAAAAACATAGACTCAAAGAAATGAAGTTGGAAGAATTAGATTCTTTAAAAAAGCTGTCTATAAAAGAGCGTAGTAAGTTATTAGGGCTGCCTTTGTATAAGCTGCCAATAATATTACCTCAGTTTTTCCGGTTGTATAGGCAAGGAATTAAGGATATTAAACCGTTTGATGGCATCAAAGAAATGCTGAATAAAGTGGAGAAAAAAGGTTGCAAGATTGCTATTATTTCCTCAAATTCACGGGAGAACATTTCGTATTTCTTGAAACATTATCAAATTAAAAACATTAAAGAAGTACTTTGCTCTAGTAAAATTCATGGCAAAGATAGACTCATTACTAGATTTTTAAGGGAAAAACAATTGAAACCATCTGAAGTAATATATATAGGTGATGAGCACCGGGATTTAGTTGCCTGCAAAAAAACTGGTGTGAAGATGATCTGGGTGGGATGGGGCTATGATGCGGAAGAGGTGGTTGACCCTTTGAAACCCGACTATAAGGTGTATACACCGGCTGGAATTTTGAAAATTCTTTAAAATTGATTAACACTATCTTAATATTTAAAAACTAAAATAGTTTTGAAGTAGTCGATTAAACTATTTTAGTTAAAGGGAGAGATGGGTTAATGGATCGACGGAGTTTTCTTACTTACATGGGAGGTACTACAGCTGCATTAGTGGCCGCATCTTCAGGTTTTGGAGCATTCGTTCCAAAGGCAGGTGCTACAACAGCCAATCATTTAATGGAAGGGCAGCCAAGTGGGAACGGGAAGGCGTTGACAGTTCCTTTTAAGGCAATCAGCCGTACAT
>JAEWMK010000235.1 GCA_023457235.1 Bacillota bacterium | reverse complement strand
AATTAATGTAGCAATATATTTGATTTCTAACAGAATTTCTAAAACTCCGGTCGGGCAAATTTTAATGCATAATAGTATGTTTTATGGCTTATTATCCTTTTTTATTTTAACATTCATGTTTGAGAATCAAAAAACGCTATATTATTTGATAAATATCCTTTATTTTGTAACAACATCTTTACTTGTATTATGGGCCCTTAGGAAGGACTATTCGATCCGTTACCGTGTCTTTTTGTCCTTTTGGTTTGCCTTCATTGTCTACAAGTACTATGATCTTGTCTGGAGTTTAGTCCATAAATCTGTAACATTTCTTATTACGGGATTGTTACTATTACTAATTGTTCAGAGGTTTGACAGAGCTTCTAAAGAGAAAATTCCAAAACATTTATTCTCATTGAAGGCTACTAGTATTATTGTAGTTATTTTCTTACAGTTAGCCATACTTGGTATACAAGTTGGGAAGAGTGAATCACTCCTTGCTAATGGCGATTTAATTAAGCTAGAACTCGCACCTGTCGACCCGAGGTCACTATTGCAGGGTGATTATTTAATATTAAGATATCACATTTCATCGCTACAAATTGAAGAAGACGGCTGGAATGAGATTGTTCGGATAGGGCTTAATAAAAACCAAAATGGGCTATATAGTTATAGCGGTAACTATGTAGTAGGAAAAGAAATTCCTGATGGCATTATGAAAAAAGCCGATATTTGGATTACCGGAAGATTGAAAGGATATGAAAATATCGAATATGGCATTGAAAATTATTTCGTACCTGAGGGGACAGGACTTGATCTTCAAGAAAGAGTCCATTATGCCTATATTAAGGTTGCAGCAAATGGTGATGCCATGCTTGTAGAACTTTCAGAGGAGTAGGTATAGATTTTCTTTTATAAAGAAAACATAATAGGGAAAAACAAAAAGGGAGCAATGCATATTGGATATTCATCGTGCAAAACAAATTATCTCATCTCCAAATGAAATTACGGTAACCTACCATGGTGTATCGGTCTGGCTGCAACATACAAATGAAACAGACCAATCTGTAAGTGTATTTACAAAAGATAATCCGAACGAAGTGATGGTTGTACCAGCTGCAGAGCTTAATGAAAAATAGTGGCAACAATAAATGAAGGGAGCCCTTGCGCAAAGGCTCCCTTCATTTATACTAACGTAAAATCTTCTTTTCTAATCGTATGAATAATTTCATTTATTTCATCCTCAGAAAGACTGCGTAACCGGTTTTTTTCACGTCCTAAAAATACGAAAGTACCAGGGATATTTAATCTGTGGCTTTCAATATTACCTTTGTTTTCTTCAAAGTTATCTTCATTGTACATAACAATTATCGAAGGATGATTTAATGGCAGAGCTTTTACGTTATCACCAATGATCTCTTGTATTTCCCCATACTTGCCTTTTATAGACTTTATGTATGGTGGAAGATTGGGTTCGCATATCATAATATTCATTACAAATCTCCTCGGTATAATCTCTTATACTATTGTAACATTAAAAAACCGTAAGCAAAGATATTAAAGTTTGGTAAAAATAAATGATATTCTTAACTTATTAAGAAAAAAATTCAAAAAACTAAAAGTGCCCAGCACCGTCTCGGATTGCACGGTGCCAGGCACTTGGGTTACATTTTCATAACTACGGCTGTTCCTTCTAAAACCATTTTTTCAAATTGATTGTATATATGTGTGTTCATCTTTAGAATTTGTTTATCATCTCTTTTTTCGATTACTTCGCCAACAACGGTTAAAGTATCACCAATTTTTACAGGTGCTTTAAACTTAACATCCTGGGATAAATAAAGTGTATTTTTGCCGGGTAGCTTTGTGCCGATTAAAGTGGAAATAAAGCCGGCCGTGAGCAGTCCATGGGCAATCCGTTCTTTAAACATCGTTGTTTTTGCAAATTCCTCATCCACATGAATCGGATTAACATCCCCTGTCACCTTTGCGAACTCCAACACATCTTCGTTCGTGATCGTCTTTGTGTAAATAGCCTTCGTACCAACCTGAATTTGAGAATATGGGACATCACATACTTGGTTTGCCTGTTCTATGAAGCTCATCCACATCTCCCCAATCTTTTTAACTTAATAAAGTTAAAGCCTTCGGCGGATTTGTTACTTTAGTAACGAAAGGTTTTGGCTTTGAAATTTTTCGAATTCCTCGGTGATTTTTTCAAAAACATTCTTCATCTCAAGAGAAATTTCATTAATCATAGATTTCATTTCAGAACGATTTTTCTCTTGTTGTTGAAAGAGTTCATCAATGCTTTTCTCAATTTGACTTAAATTTTGAGACATTAATTGTTTTACAGCATTTTGAGGTGTAAGTGAGATTTTTGATACACGCTCGATTACATCCTCAAGCTGCTTTTGGATATTTTGTAGTGATTCACTTGTGTTTTCATCTTGATACTTTTCTACTGTTGACAATGTTTTCACCTGAAACTTCTCAGTAATTGCTTTTAATTCCTTGGAATATGAATCTAATAATTTAAAATATAATTCCACAGCATTTTTTTGTTGATTAAAGGTTTGCATAAATAAATTTTCAAATTGTTTTTGATTGCTATAAACTTGCGTCAACCCCTCATCCCAACGGTCCCAAATAAGATTAATGAAATATTTAGAGTCAAGTGCTGTCATGAATAATTACCCCTTTTTTATTATTTATTTTTATTTTTATAGTTTCTATTTTTCTTTTTCTTCGTCTGTCTTTTTACTATGCTGTGGAAAAGTAAACATTTTTGTATAAACCGAAAAAAATTGATCGAGTATGGATTGGTAGTGCTCAAGCGAATACACACATGTTTTTAAGTATTGTTCACCTGCCTCTGTTAATGAATAAATTCTTTTTGCCGGTCCAGCTTCTGATGTGTCCCATTCAGACTTAACGAGTGTATCCTTTTCCAATTGTCTAAGCATCCGATATAAATTTCCTTGATCAATTGTAGAAAAACCAAAGTCCATTAATTGCTGCAAAATTTTGTAGCCATGGCAGTTAATATCGCGAAGACTTAGGAGTATGAATGGAACGATAAAATTTTTAGGAGCCTGAAAGGTTTGTTCTGATTTACTAGAAGAGTCTTTAGAATGATTTGACATATTATTCACCTGCTTTAAAATGTTCTCCCTACATGTAATTTACACATAGATGGATCAATTAAGAACTAAAAAGTGTAAAAAATAAAATAAATTATTGTGTTTTGAGTTTTTGGTTCTAATTCAGGAGTAGGGTCATAAGTTAAAAAGGGATTAAAAAAAGCAGGTTTTAGAAAGGAGAACGTCTGTGAACCATTCAAATACGATTGATCCATTTGAGATTTGGAAGAAGGTTTATAATCAAACGGAATCTTATTGGAGCAAAGTGCTGGATGAAAATCTTGCAACAGAAGATTTTTCAAAAGGTCTTGGCAAAGTTCTTGACATGAATCTTCAATATAAAAAGTTAGTGAATGATTCGACGAGCGCTTATCTTGAACAAATGAATATGCCTTCAAAAGACGACCTAGCAAAGTTAGCCTCATTAATCATAAATGTGGAAACGAAAGTAGAGCAAATAGAAGAGGTTGTAGAAGAGGCCATTTTTGTACAAGCTGACCAGGAGAAACAAGCTAGTGAAATTAAGAATTTACAATATGAAGTAAAAAGGATCCATAGAAAAATGGATCAAATTTTAGAGCTACTGCAAAAACAAGCTTAAAACTAAATAGAAAAAAAATTAGAGTTATAAAGGAAGGGATGGCGAGGGGGCACATGGTAAATTCATTAGCAAGCAATTGGGAAATTAATGATTCTTATTTACGAATCAAACGGGCTTCTGAAATTATGACAATAGAGGCAGAGCCTGAAGTAGGTTTATCACCAAAAGAAGTGATTTGGACAAAAAACAAGGCAAAGCTTTATCGTTACGTATCAGATCAACCGGCAAAATATAAGACACCCTTATTAATGATTTATGCACTTATAAATAAACCTTATATATTGGACTTAACACCGGGGGGAAGTATGGTTGAGTATCTCGTCAACCGAGGCTTCGATGTCTATTTATTGGATTGGGGCACACCAGGTATTGAAGATAAAAATCTGAAGTTTGATGATTATATTCTAGATTATATTCCAAGAGCAGTGAAAAAAGTATTAAGAACTTCAGGTGCAGATGAACTATCGATTTTAGGTTATTGTATTGGTGGAACGATGACATCAATTTTCGCATCATTACATCCGGAACTTCCTATTAAAAATTTAATATTTATGACAAGTCCTTTTGACTTTGAAAACACAGGCCTTTATGGAAGAATGTTAGATGAACGCTATTTTAATTTGGATAAAGTGGTGGAGACATATGGAAATGTGCCACCCGAGATGATTGACTTTGGAAATAAAATGCTAAAACCAATGGCTAATTTTTATGGTCCTTACGTTAGTTTAGTTGATAGATCGCTAAATCAAAAATTTGTGCATTCTTGGAAACTGATGCAAAAATGGCTGACAGATGGGATTCCATTCCCAGGGGAAGCCTATCGTCAGTGGATCCGCGAGTTTTACCAACAAAATAAATTGATAAAAGGCGAGTTAGTTGTACGTGGGCGAAAAGTTAATTTATCAAATATTAAGGCGAACGTTTTAAATATTTCAGCTGAAAAAGATTTAATCGCAATGCCGCACCAAGTGGAAGCGTTGATGAATGCAATTTCCAGTAAAGATAAAAAATACGTTTGCGTACCAACAGGGCATGTATCAGTAACGTTCGGCCCAAGAGCAAGCGCGGTCACATATCCAACTATTGGCGACTGGTTGGAAGAACGTTCTAATTAAGAATCATTGACTTCCGTGAAATCAATTGATAAAATAAGTAAAGTAAGATATAATAAACAAGCAATACTTCATACAAAACTAGCGAGAATCGCGCAGATCTTGTATCTGTGAGGAAAGTCCGTGCTCGCACAGGCTGCGATGCCTGTAGTGTTCGTGCCTAGCGAAACCGTAAGCTAGGGCAGCTCATTCTTAGAGTTGACGGCAGGGAAAATACCTAAGTCCGTTCGGATATGGTATGATTACCTTTAAAGTGCCACAGTGACGGAGCTTCAATGGAAACATTGAAGGTGGAACGAGGTAAACCCCACGAGCGAGAAACCCAAATTTGGTAGGGGAAGTGTCTGGAGGGAACTGAACCGAACAGACACCATGGCCATCTAGGCTGTGAGATAGATGATTCTCCATTCAAGTGCGAGAATACATTTCGTATTCATTTGCAGCACTAAATGAACAGAACACGGCTTACAAGGTTTTGTATGAAACCAATTGTGATAATAAAGTGAATGATGTAAAATGACGGACTTTGCAATTTATTATGCAGGTCCGTTTTGCATTTTTCATACATAGTGCTTCTATTATTGAAAAGGACAAATATAATGACAATAGCATTTCTTTGTTATCATTAAGCGAAAAGTATGCTATATTTGTTAAGTCTTTGTATTTTTATTTTTAATTGTTACGTAAAAGGAGTTTAATAGTATGGATTTTCTTACAATATTGAAAGCAATTATTCTCGGTATGGTTGAAGGGCTGACGGAATTTGCGCCAGTTTCATCGACTGGACATATGATCATTGTTGATGATATGTGGCTACAGTCTGAACAGTTTTTAACTAAATATGTGGCTAATACATTTAAAGTAGTTATTCAGCTCGGTTCAATATTAGCTGTTGTCGTAGTCTTTAAAGACCGTTTTATTGAGATGCTGGGGCTTGGGAAACGAGGAAAGCAAGCTATCCGTGAACAAGGACATCTTAAACTGACGCATGTCATTGTTGGCTTAATTCCTGCTGGAGTACTAGGAGTGCTCTTCGAAGATACAATTGATAAACATTTATTTACGACTGGAACGGTTTTAATTGGTTTAGTTTTGGGTGCCATCTTAATGATTATTGCTGATAAATTCACTAAAAATAAACCAATGGTTCAAACGGTTGACCAAATTACATATAAACAGGCATTAACAATTGGCTGCATTCAATGCCTTTCATTATGGCCTGGATTTTCAAGATCAGGCGCAACGATTTCTGGAGGAGTCTTAGTTGGTTTAAGCCATCGTGCAGCAGCAGATTTTACATTTATTATGGCCGTGCCAATTATGGCTGGTGCAAGTGGGATATCATTTCTTAAAAACCTAGAATATTTTTCATTAGATGCACTGCCATTTTTTATTGTTGGTTTCCTTAGTGCTTTTGTATTTGCGTTAATTTCTATCCGCTTTTTCTTAAAGCTCATTAATAAGATAAAACTTGTACCGTTTGCAATATATCGTATTGTATTAGCTGCTCTTATTTATGTAGTTTATTTTTAAAATTAGTGAAGGGGCTTGCCAAACACGGTAGGTCCTTTATTATTTGAAACGATACTTTATTGTTTGTACAATCTCATTCAAAAAGGTGAGGATTCAAACTGCAATAAAGGAAGTCGCATCGTAAAAACTTGTATGGTAATATTAAAGGATGCTTTTTGTCAGTTATAAGGAGAGAATACTACTATGAAGAATATCATGCCTACGCTCCAATGGTTACTGTTTATAGTTTCAGGCAGCATCGTTACACCTATTGCGGTAGCAGGTATTTATAATTTAAATGTAGATCAAACTGTTGATTTTATCGCAAGAACCTTCTTAGTATTAGCAGTTACAGGATTACTGCAAGTTTGGTTTGGACACCATTTACCTATTCTAGAAGGACCGGCTGGTTTATGGTGGGGGATTTTTGCTTTATACGCAAATTTAGGAGTCGTAATTTACGGTTCCTTGGAAAATACGTTACGAACGTTAGAATTCGCATTGCTTATTAGCGGAGGAATCGCCATCCTTTTGGGTCTCTTTGGGCTCATCGAAAAAATTGCAAAATATTTTACCCCTGCGGTCACGGGGACTTATATGATTTTATTAGTTGCCCAACTAAGTGGTTCTTTTTTAAATGGGCTCTTAGGTGTTGATTTAACCGGAAAAATCTCATATAAAATTACCATTATATCATTTATTATTGTATTGATCTCATTTTTAACTGCGCGTCATTATATATTAAGACAGTTTGGGATTGTGATCAGCATTGTAGTTGGCTATATATTATTTTCCGTATTTGGGCTTTCAACACCATTTCATGAAGCGAAATCCGTCTTTAAGCTTCCGCAACTATTTGCATTTGGTTCCCCTAAAGTAGATTGGGGGATTGTACCAACTGTGTTTTTTATTACGTTGTTATTAATTACGAATATGTTGGCAACGGTCAAAGTTGTTCAAAGTGTCTTAAAGAGGGAAGGGGAGAGGATTCCGGAGATGTCCGGAAAAAAAACAGGGGCCATTATGGGAATCAGTCAGCTCTTAAGCGGATTATTTGCTTCTGTTGGTTCTGTGCCTATTTCAGGTACGGCAGGCTTTATTGCGACAAGTAAAATCATTAGCAGAACACCTTTTATAATTGCATCACTTGCTATTATTTTTTTAACATTCTTTTCACCGGTCATTGCTGTAATTGCAACAATACCAACAGCAGTTGGATATGCAGCGATTTTTCCGGCCTTTTCAGGGCTATTGTCCATCGGGATTAAGGAATTGTTTTCAAGTGAAGCTGTTGAGAAAACAATCAGCAAGGTTGTTGTACCGCTTTTTGTTGGTTTAGGGGTGATGTTCATTCCAACCGAAGCCTATTCTTCCTTGCCGCCACTCATCGCTTCAATACTTAGTAATGGGCTTGTATTAGGGACGATTATGATCTTAGTAGTGGAGGTTTTTGAAGTAAAAAAACAATCCGTAAAAAATCACCAATAAATAAAAAACCCTCATCACTTGGAGCTTGTCCAAAGTAATGGGGGTTTTTATTATTATTTATTTTCAAGTTTTCTTAGAACCTCGAAGATTTCTTCGTTTTCAGGGAGCTCTCCGATTGGATGAACATCAATAAATTGGATAATTCCTTCTTTATCAATGACGAACAATGCGCGTTCGCTCATTCCATTTTCGTGGCGCACTCCATAAAGATCTGTCACTTTCCCATGAGGGTAGAAGTCAGATAGAAGTGGGTAGCTAATTCCACCTACAGATTTTTG
This sequence comes from Bacillota bacterium, assembly GCA_023457235.1. Taxonomy (GTDB): domain Bacteria; phylum Bacillota; class Bacilli; order Bacillales; family Bacillaceae_J; genus Schinkia. Next base: position 1,711 of record JAEWMK010000235.1, on the reverse strand, counting down.
CCATGCTTCATGGCTTGGTACACTATCAACGCTAATACCCAAAACTTGGGTATTTAAGCCTTCAAATTCATCGAGGTCGTCCTCATATGAAGGCATTTGCGCGCCTCAGACAGGTGTCCAATCTAAAGGATAGAATGCAATAAATACATTTTTCTTGCCAAGATAGTCAGAAAGAGTGACTTCTCGGTCTCCGTGCGCTTTAAGTGTAAAGTCTGGAGCTTTGTCTCCAACTTTGAGCGTTTTTGTTTCAGTTGCTCCTTTTGGCACAGTAATTCCTCCTTTTTAGAAAATAATTTATTTATAATTAACCAATAGGGGAGACCCCCTTTGGTAATTACCATTATGGTATTATAAACCGTATTGTAAATCGATGTCTAGCTCCAGCGCCCAGCGACTCGTAAACTTCGCTCATCTCCCTACGATAAGTCAACATCGACTCACTCCGTTCGTCGTGTTTCCTATATCTCAGTCGATGCGCTCCAGTTTTGTCGTGCGCTAAACGGGCGCTTCCGCTTTTCTAGCTATATTGCGCCTTCATTGTTTTACGCTTATTAACATGTTGATCGGCACCAAGGGCAGCGATACATCCATCCGCAGCTGAAATAACAGCTTGCTTAATAAGAGTACGGCGGGCATCGCCACCGGCAAACACGCCGTCGACACTTGTACGTAATGCATCATCAACAATAACGTATCCTTCATCGTCTCGATTAACTGAATCCTTTAAGAAATCTGTGCCTGGTTTTAGTCCTGCCAGGTATAGGAAGACACCATCAACCGGCCATTCTCCTTCATTCTTGTCAGCATCACGAATAATAAGTTTTTCAACTTTTTTATCCCCGATGATTTCTTTCAAGCGGTGATTCCAATAAATTTTCACGTTATCAAGCTTTTCAAGTTCATCCGTTTTTGCTTCACCTTTTAGCTTATTGGTTGGGACAAACAACATAACCTCTTTTGCGAATTTTGCTAAAGCCTGTGTTTCATGAACTGCTTCTTCAGTATCTCCAACTACACCTACGATGCGGTCTTTGAAGAAGGCAGCGTCACATGTTGAACAATAGCTGACGCCACGGCCAGTATATTCTTCTTCACCTTTAATTTTGCTACCAGGTGCCTTTGCACCAACAGCGATAAAGATACTCTTCGCTTTAATCATGCCCTCTGGAAGTTCAAGCAATTTAATCTCTTCATTTGAAAAATCAACACTAAGCACATTGGAACGAACGAAAGTTGTCCCGAAATTATGGGCTTGTACATGCATTTTCCTTAGAAGCTCTTGTCCAGTTAATTCTTCTGGAACACCTGGATAGTTAGCAATTTTATGTGTTATTGCTAGTGTTCCTGAAGCAGGTGCTTTATCAATTATTAATGTTTTTAAGCGGGCACGGGATGCATATACAGCCGCAGAAGCCCCAGCAGGTCCGGCACCAATGGTTACAAAATCATATACTTCATCCAAAATTTCCTTCGTAGGTTCTTGGAAGAAATTTTCAGAGGTTTGTTCTTCACTTGCTTCATCTGTTTTATTTGCAGCAATCATTTCATCAGTAATCCCAAGTGCTTTTTTCATTTTCTTAGGTCGATATCCGATAAATGCTTCACCGTTAATATAGACAACTGGAGTAGAGAACATACCTTCCTTATGAAGATCTTCAAAATAGGCGGGGTTTTCAGTTACATTGCGTTCCTCGTATTCATAACCCCATTC
>JAEWMK010000234.1 GCA_023457235.1 Bacillota bacterium | reverse complement strand
ACTGCCGCAACAACACCAAACAATTGATATCTTTTTAGCTTTTCCTTAAAGACCCAACAACCGCCAAGGACAACAATCAAACAATTTAAACTAACAATTGGAAAGACAATGCTAGCAGTACCCGTATTTAAAGCGAAGAAATAGCTACTATAGCCAATAACACTTATTAAACCAACCAGAGCCCCTGTGTTAGCCTCTCGGAGTACCCACTTCTCTTTCCCTATCAAACTATTAATAGCGAGGTAGATACTTCCACCCCCATACATGGAGATTAAAGTGTTTAAAGAGTCAAAGTGCAAGTAAGATGACGTTTTCATCAGAATTCCAAGGGCTCCAAACGAAAAAATAGCTAGGATGATTCGTATAATCCATGATGAATACTGAATATTTCCGCCTGCATTTGGTGAATATTGAATCACTATCGCAGAACCAAGCATTAATACAATGCCAACCCATTGTACCCCTGTAATATGTTCATGGAAAATAAGAGCTGCACTTAGAATTGGAAATACTGCATTCGTTCCAATCAATGGTGACGTTAAGCTTGCGGGACCTTTTTCAAATGCTTTTGACATTTGAATATTCCCATTTGCATTTAATATACCAATTAATGCACCAAGACCAATAGTCAATAAATTAAATTGAGCCATACCGACAATTTTCCCATAACCTAACGATAATAGAAAGGCTACAAAATAAAAGAAGAATTGAATATGGACCTTAGAATACCCCTTTCCTGTACTCCATTTAAAAATAAGGTTATTAAGCCCAAAGCAAACCATAGTTATAAATGCTGCTACAATCCACAAGGTGATCCTTCTCTCTCGATTTATTTTTCTATTATTCTAATCCCGAAACTATTATTTCACAATACTTTCATCTCATTTTACAAATTTTTTATTTTTTTTATGGTTAGACCGGTTATTCCAGCAATAATAGTCAATACAGGTGATAATAGACAGAAAAACGCAAATAAAGAGTACTCAATTGTAGGAACTCCTAAGACTCCTGTTATAAAAATTCCACAGACACTCCATGGGACTAGAGGATTAACAACGGTTCCCGCATCCTCTAATACCCTGGACAAATTCTTTGGATGAAGATTAATTTCCTTATAGGATTGAACAAATGTGTTTCCCGGCAATAGGATGGAAAGGTATTGCTCTCCCATCAAAAAATTTACCCCGATCGCAGAAAGGGCTGTTGAGAAAATTAAAATAGAAGGTTTAACTAAGTACTTTTTAATACCATCTAATAAAGCCGAAATGATCCCCAGTTTTAATAGCAGACCACCCATTGAAAGAGCTAATAAAACTAAGGAGATGGAAAACATCATACTCTCCATTCCACCTCTTGTTAAAAGGGAATCAATCTCTGCATTTCCGGTTTCAGACTTATAGCCAAAGTATAAAAGAGACAATATCTTTTCTAGAGGAAAATTCGTCTGTACAAATGGAGTTAATATAAGTGCCGATAATGTACTAGTTCCAAGCGTTACAATAGCAGATACCTTTTTCACAGCTAGGATAGCGAGCAATAGAAATGGAATTACAGAATACCAATGAACTAAATTTAACTCCAATAGCATTCCTTTCAGTTCATCCATCTTGTTAATTTTTGAAATTTCTTCACCGGGCGACAAAAACATAAACAATACAAGAGAAAGTACAAACGCAGGAACAGTTGTCCACAGCATGTTTTTAATATGTTCAAACAGATCCACACCTACAACCATCGAACTAAGATTCGTTGTATCTGATAAGGGTGATAATTTGTCACCAAAAAAAGCACCAGATACAACAGCACCTGCTGTAATGGCCAAGGATAAGTCTAATGCAGTTGCTACGCTTATAAATGTAACGCCTAATGTTGCTGCTGTTGTCAAGGAACTTCCAATAAAAAGTCCAATAATGGAGGTAATCAAAAAGACGATTGTATAAAAATACTGGCTGCTATCCAAGCTCAGGGCAGCATAAATAAAGGTCGGTATTGTTCCACTCGCAATCCAACTGCTTATCAACATTCCAATAAAGAAAAATATAAACACGGCCCCTATACCTGATTGCACACCTCCTGTCATACCTTTTTCCAAATCATTTATAGACACTTTTTTTACTAGTCCATATGCTATTAATCCAATGATGGATAGAGTGATTGGAATATGGGGCACAACCCCAATGCTAATCATGGAATAGCTTATGAATCCGAGTAATATTATAATAATAATTAAAGCTTCCATTGACTTCATTCTCAAAACAGGTGTATCTTGCTGCATACTTGTCCTCCTAGCCCACAAGCCATCGCTTAAACGCTTTTACGCGCTAAATAATTTTATCTTAATATATTATTCTAACAAAAATATGTCAAGAGAAATCTTTTACACTGAAATACGGATAAAATTGTAAAAGTTGGGCATTTTTAATACTATATTAGAAATGCAAGTTAATCAGGAGGAAGATTATCATCATGAACCTATCTAGTAACATGGAGTTTGAGATTAAAGGAAATTTTATGCCTAATCTGCACAACTCTGAAAGGTTAAAAATATTAGAAGTATCACCAGAAAGTGTAGTGATTCAAATGCAAAATTCTAACAGTCGCGGGGTCTTTCCATTGGACAATTTTCAATATTGGATACGAAAAAATTCTCTTATATATATATCTGATCCTGAAGAAAGATTGAATGGTACCGAAAATTAGAAAAGCGAAAGCGCACGTTTAGCGAAGTTTACGAGTCGCTGGGCGCTGGAGCTGGACAATAAAAAAGGGCTGACTTAAGTAGTCAGCCCTTTTATGTTGGTTATTTAAGCTTCGTAATAAAATGTAATTCGTTTTGAAATTTATCCAACAGTTCAGCGAAGGAGTAATTAATAAGAAAAGGAAACAGTGTTTCGAGTACTTCGATGTAATCCTGGCCCAATGCCTCACGCAAGGTCACATATTGATGAAATAGAAGCGCTTTTTCATAGTCTACTCCCAAATCGTATAAACCTCTATAAAGGTTTTCCTTTGGAATTAGTTTAATCTTTTTTAAAATTTTTTCATTATTTTCCACTAAATTTCTTTCTAAGTAATAGGTGACATAATCGGTATATATCATTTGTCCAATATCATCTGTGTCCTTTTTCTTATTATTAAAACCGATTACTTGCTGGTCCATATTTTCACGAATGATAAATGTTTTGTTGCCTTGTAAATGAGTAATAAAATTCTTCACACTTTTATCAAATATTTTATTGAATTGTATTATTTCATGAAGCTTAACAGCAAAATCCCGATGTTCATCACCAACAACAAATAGTCTGTCTACAATTGGTAAAATTTTAAGAACACCTTCGGATAACTGGCTAGATGCATCATATATGATAATGTCGAACTGCTTTTTCAATTGTTTTACTTTCCGCTTTTGTTCAATTAATGTTAACTTGGAAAATTCATGAATAAGTTCATTTGAAATTTCTTCCTTCTCTAATGGTCCGTAAGAAATGAACGCCACCAATAAAGTTATGTTTGATTTAAGCCAGTTATAAATGGATAACGCCAGCTCGGTTACACCTGACTTTGCTTTCGGTGAATAAAAACCAACTAAATACATGTTAACTCACCTGCCTTTATATATCTTATTCAAAAACCTTATGAACGTTTGGACAAACCCCTACAAGTCTGAAAATTGCGAAATTTACCTTTTTATGATATAATCGTTTTACGGCATCAATTCTCAATTTTTGATGCCATATAGACCGATTGGTGATGGGGATTTCTAAATTAACAAACACTTATTTAGAAGGAGGGTTTTTATGTACCAAGTAAAAGAAAAAGAAAGAATTTTTATTTATACAGGGCCGGATGGTTCTGGAAGGAAAACAATCGCTAAGATGGTTTCCACAGTTTTCGATATGGAGACTGTTATTTCTTATACAACTAGACAACCTAGACATTATGAAACAGATGGGAAGGACTACTACTTCGTAAGTGAAGATGCATTTGCAAAAATGGAAGAGCAGCAGGACTTTTTGGAAAGTGTTGAAATAGACGGAATCAAATATGGAATTCGTGAAGAGGATGTTATCAAGGCTTTTGAACACCATAATTTTATATACTTAACATTAAATCCCGAAGGAACAGAAAAGCTAAAAAAGATGTATGGAGATAAAGTAATTCGCTTATTCGTCTATGCTGATAGAGACACTGTAGTAAGCAGACAAAAGGAAAGACAGGACTCAGACGAAGATATCCAAAGACATTTATCTCATTATGATGAAACGATGAGCTACAAAAATGAATGTGAACACGCCTTTGAAAACTTCGATTCACCACAAGTCTCATTCCAAGTTAGTGAAGTAATTGAAAAATACCTTGATCGTAACCTTGTTCAAACTGATTATTAATTAGAAAAACGGAAGCACCCGTTTAGTGAAGTTTACGAGTCGCTGGGTACTATAGACAATTATGCAATATACTAATAAATCAAAAAACGCTCAGAGCTTACCTCTGAGCATTTGATTTATTCAATTTCCCCTTCCCATTCTACCATGCCGCCGCTCATATTCGTTGCATTAAATCCATGTCCTTCAAGAAATCGAGTCACCGCCGCGCTTCTAGCACCTGAATGACATACGATAATATATTCTTTAGATTTATCTAATTCCTGCATTCTAAATTCAATAGCTCCTATTGGAATATGGACTGCACCCGGAATTTTACCAGTGGCGACTTCAAATTCTTCGCGGACATCGATAATATCTATCTTGTTTCCTTCATTTATTAAAGTTTCAACCTCTTTTGCGGATATTTGTTTCATCGATTTACCTCCTAATTGCTTACCGATAACGGTATCCTAAAATAAATAAAAAAGAATGTCAAACATCATGCTTTTAGTATTACTACATGATGGACATTCTTTTTTTGTGATGAATTAAAACCCGGTTATTTCGTCAATTTCACTAAACATGGCGACGTAATTTTTGATTTCACCACCGTTGTTTTTTACAGTATTTATGGTCACCCAGACTAAGTACAATTGTCCGTCTTTTCTCTTATTCCAAATTTGTCCACTCCAAAAACCGTGATCCTTAACTGTTTTCCACAGATTGTCATAAAAATCATTTGAGTGTTTATCCGATTTTAAAATCCGCGGATTTTGTCCAATTACCTCTTCCTCACTAAAACCGGTTACCGTTGTAAAGGCCGGATTAACTTTTTCTATTTTACCATTTAGATCAGTAACAAAGATCCCTTGAGTTGAATGATCGATAATTTCATTAGCCATACTTAATTTATCCTGATAGAACATCCAAATGACGATAATTAACGACGCCAATGCCACTTGTGATAGGGCCATGTAACCAATCGCATAATGACCAGTTAGATTGAATAGGAAAGATAATATTAGCGGTGGAAAGAAGCCACCTAATCCTCCCATTGCTGCAACAAGTCCATTCACGATACCAGCTTGTTTAGAGAAATACATTGGAACCAGTTTGAAGATGACTCCATTTCCAATCCCAGCAAAAAATGAAATCGTTAAACAGCCTATTGTGTAATAAAGTAAGGATGGATTAAATGCTAATAAAACACCAGATAAAGTTAAAGCCGCAAACACAATCATTAAAATTTTGAAAGAATTAAATTTATCTCCAAGCCATCCACCTAGAGGACGAACAAAGGTTGCAATCGCAATAAACCCAGCTGTTCTTAAGCCAGCATCCACCTTATCCAAACCAAAATTTGAAACAAGGAAATTTGGCAAATAAACTGTAAATGTAACAAACACACCAAATGTTAGGAAATAAAATAAACATAAAAACCAAAGTTTTTCATCCCTGTACACACCTTTGATTTGCTCCATTAATGGTGTATTTACTTTCGTTTCTTTTTTATCACCTAAGAAAAAGTTCAATATTGCAATAAAAATTACAAGAATGATAAAAAACCTTACAGTTGTTTGCCAACCGAATTGGTTAGCAAGTACCGGTGCAGAAAATGTAGTAATGGCTGTCCCGACATTACCGACACCATAAATACCGTTTACAAAACCATGTCGTTCTTTAGGATAATACTTTGGAAGCGATGTAACCCCTACTGAAAAGACAGCTCCACTTAGTCCAAGTACTAACCCACCGATTAATAAATCTACAAATGAATCAGCGATACTGATATAAAATATCGGAAGAATTAATAATAAAAAACTAATAGAGAATAAACTTCTCGCTCCAAAACGATTAGTCCAATATCCAATTGGAATCCTCATTAATGATCCAAGTACAACTGGAATAGCAGTAATTAAAGCCAATTGATTTGCAGATAGATTAATTTCCTCTTTAATAAAAGGCATTAAAGAAGATAAAATAACCCACACCATAAATCCTGCAATTAAACTAAATGTTTGCAATGGCAGTTGAATAGATTTCGTGTTCATGTTCAAACTCCCCTTTTCTCTTCATACTTCTTCGTAGTAATAAAAATATAAATCCCTTTGCTAGAACACATGGTAATGAAAATTCAACCCCTAAAGATGTGAGGAACCTCACATCTTTTTTCAAGTTCAAATTTTTGTCACAAAGGACAAATTTTTATATGTATTTTCTAATGTTTTTTCGTCAATTTGTGTCTTTTTTGTGACAAATGTCGATTGTGTGAACAACCTCACTGTTGAGAGTCGTACCTTTATTGTTTCATTGTCATTAGGAAATGATTCAAACATTCTTATACAAGATGTTTAGAAAATCTGAAGTGAGGAGAGATTTTTATGAAAAAAAAGCGTTCGCCATTACTTAATCGCTTAAAATATTTAACTCCTATTGAAAAACAAGCTAATAATCATAGTCAGACTACATATGAAAATCGTGACTGGGAACAAGCGTATCGCAACCGCTGGCAGCATGATAAAGTAGTTCGGTCTACACATGGAGTTAACTGTACCGGATCATGCAGCTGGAACATTTTTGTAAAGAACGGAATTGTAACTTGGGAAGGACAGAATCTTAACTATCCTTCAACAGGTCCTGATATGCCTGATTTCGAGCCGCGCGGCTGTCCACGTGGAGCAAGCTTTTCTTGGTATATCTACAGTCCACTTCGCGTTAAATACCCATATGTTCGCGGTATTTTATTAAACATGTGGCGTGAGGCTTTAAAGGAAAACTCTACACCACTTGATGCATGGAAAAGTATCGTTGAAAACCCAGAAAAAGCAAAAGCGTACAAACAAGCAAGAGGAAAAGGCGGCCTAGTACGTGCTGAGTGGGATGAGGTTTTAAAGCTCATAGCCGCTTCGACTTTATACACAATTATTAAATATGGACCGGACCGCAATGTTGGATTTTCTCCAATACCTGCCATGTCAATGCTTAGCTATGCCGGCGGCGGTCGCTTTATGTCATTAATTGGTGGTCCAATGTTAAGCTTCTATGATTGGTATGCGGACCTGCCACCTGCGTCCCCGCAAATTTGGGGAGATCAAACTGACGTACCAGAAAGTAGCGACTGGTATAATTCCGGCTACATCATGACGTGGGGTTCTAATGTACCGCAAACCCGTACACCTGATGCCCACTTCTTAGCTGAAGTCCGCTATCGTGGTACAAAAGTTGTTTCAGTAAGCCCTGATTACGCTGAATCAACTAAATTTGCAGATGACTGGATGAAGGTCAAGCAAGGTGCCGACGGTGCGTTAGCGATGGCTATGGGCCATGTGATTTTAAAAGAATTTTATGTAGAAAATCAGCATGATTATTTTATCAACTATGCTAAGCAATACACTGATTTCCCATTCGTCGTGACATTGAAAAAGGATGGTGACCACTTCCTGCCTGATCGTTTCTTAAATGCTAATGACCTAGGTAAAGATGTGGAAAATGGTGAATTTAAACCAGTATTATTTGATGAAAAGAATGCAAAACTTGTCATCCCTCATGGTACAATGGGCGCTCGTTGGGAAGGCAAAGCAAAATGGAATTTAAAAATGATTGATGAAGAAACTGGGGAAGGCTTTGACCCTAGACTATCTTTCCAAGGTATTGAGGAAGAAGTTGCAACTGTCAAACTTCCATATTTCTCACATCAAGGCAATGAAGTATTGTACCGCAATGTTCCAATAAGAAAAGTTGAGAATAATGGTGAAGTATTCTATACGACAACTGTCTATGATCTAACTCTTGCTAACTACGGAATCAACCGTGGTCTTGGTGATTATGCAGCAGAGTCATTAGACGATGACATTCCATTTACACCTGCTTGGGCTGAAAACACTACTGGAGTAAAGAAAGATCTTATTACAAAAATTGCTCGTGAATTTGCCCAAAATTCACTTGATACAAACGGTCGTTCAATGATCATTGTCGGTGCTGGTATAAACCATTGGTTTAACTCCGATACGATATATCGTGCCGTCTTAAATCTTGTTTTAATGGTTGGTTCTCAAGGTGTGAACGGTGGTGGCTGGGCTCACTATGTTGGTCAAGAAAAACTAAGACCGGCAGAAGGCTGGCAAACTATTGCAACAGCAAAGGATTGGACAGGACCAGCGAAATTACAAAATGGTACATCTTTCTTCTACTTTGTAACTGACCAATGGCGTTATGAAGAGCAACCGGTAAGCGACCATATTTCACCGATTTACGAGAAAGCTCGCTATAATCATTACGCTGATTACAATGTCATGGCAGCAAGACTAGGATGGCTTCCGTCCTACCCAACATTTAATCAAAATGGAATTGACTTGTATAAAGAAGCAGTTGCATCAGGGGCCAGCACTCCCGGGGAAGTTGGTCTATATGTAGCAAAACAATTAAAGGAAAAGAAATTACAATTTGCGATTGAAGATCCTGATAATCCGATCAACTTCCCAAGAAATCTATTTGTTTGGCGTTCCAACTTGATTTCAAGTTCCGGAAAAGGCCACGAATATTTCTTAAAACACCTATTAGGTACAACGAACGGATTATTAAATGATGATGCTGAAAGCTTACGTCCTGAAGAAGTAAAATGGCGTGATCAAGCACCAGAAGGAAAACTTGATCTATTGATTAATTTAGATTTCCGTATGGCAGGTACAGCTCTTTATTCTGATATCATTCTTCCGGCAGCAACCTGGTATGAAAAACATGATTTAAATAGTACGGATATGCATCCATTCATTCATCCGTTTAATCCGGCTATTTCTACTCCTTGGGAAGCTCGTTCTGACTGGGAAATCTTTAAATCTATGGCAAAAGCCGTATCTGAAATGGCGACAGAATTAAACCTAGAACCAATGAAGGAAGTTGTTGCTACTCCGCTTCTACATGATACACCGCAGGAGTTAGCACAGCCGCTAGGTGCCATAAAAGATTGGAGCAAGGGTGAATGCGACCCTATTCCAGGAAAAACAATGCCGCAAATTCATGTTGTCGAAAGAGATTATAAACTTATATACGATAAATGGGTTTCAATTGGTCCTAACGTGAAAAATGCACCGCATGGAATTAAGGGAATCTCATGGTCTGCAGCAGAAGAATATGAAAAATTAAAAAACGTGCTTGGAACGGTTAGCGGTGGTGTTGCCGATGGCTGCCCTAGTATTACTACGGCAAAAAATGCTTGTGAGGCCGTGTTGACTTTATCGTCTACTTCTAACGGTAGAATGGCCGTTAAAGCATGGGAAGCACTTGAAAAGACAACTGATCTTGAATTAGTGGATTTGGCTGCTGAACGCGAAGAAGAATGCTTTACATTCGAGCAAATTACAGCACAGCCAAAAACGGTTATTACTTCCCCTGCCTTCAGTGGTTCTGAAAAAGGAGGAAGACGCTATTCTCCATTTACAACAAATGTGGAACGTTTGATTCCTTGGAGAACTGTAACAGGAAGACAATCCTTCTATGTTGATCATGAAATGATGCAGGAATTTGGCGAAGCAATGGCAACATTTAAGCCGATCTTACAGCCAAAACCATTCAGAAAGAATCGCCCTGAGGTTGAGGGAAAAGAAATCATACTAAACTACTTAACACCGCATAACAAATGGTCTATCCATAGTATGTATTTCGATTCACAACCAATGTTAACTCTCTTCCGTGGTGGCCCAACGGTTTGGATGAACAAGGATGATGCAGCAGAAGTTGGCATTGAAGATAACGACTGGATAGAATGCTTTAACCGTAATGGCGTTGTTGTCGCACGTGCTGTAGTCTCACATAGACTTCCACGCGGCATGGCCTTCATGCATCATGCGCAAGACCGTCACATCAACGTACCGGGATCTAAATTAACTGGTAATCGCGGTGGAACACATAATAGCCCAACGCGAATTCATATGAAACCAACCCATATGATTGGCGGCTATGGACAATTAAGCTACGGCTTTAACTACTATGGACCGACAGGAAACCAACGTGACTTAAACGTTGTGATCCGTAAACTGAAGGAGGTTGATTGGCTTGAAGATTAAAGCACAGATCGGAATGGTCATGAATTTAGATAAATGTATTGGCTGTCATACATGCAGTGTAACTTGCAAAAACACCTGGACAAACCGTCCAGGTGCAGAATATATGTATTTTAACAACGTTGAAACGAAGCCTGGTATTGGTTACCCGAAGCGTTGGGAAGATCAAGAGCATTATCGTGGCGGCTGGGAAGTTAAAAATGGCAAACTACAATTAAAATCAGGTTCAAAAACAAATCGTTTATTAAATTTGTTTGCTAACCCTAATCTTCCTGAAATTGATGATTACTATGAGCCTTGGACTTATGATTATGAAACATTAACCAATAGTCCAGAGCGCAAAACTCAGCCGGTTGCCCGTCCAAAGTCTTCGTTAACGGGAGAATATATGGAAATCCTTTGGGGACCGAACTGGGAGGATGACCTTGCTGGCGCCCACGTTACAGGTCTAAGAGACCCTAACGTTGAAAAAATGGAAGAGCAAATTAAGACAGAATTTGAAGATGTGTTCATGATGTACCTGCCAAGAATTTGTGAACACTGCATTAACCCATCTTGTGTTAGTGCCTGCCCATCTGGAGCGATGTATAAGCGTGATGAAGATGGTATTGTCCTTGTCGACCAAAACGCTTGTCGTGCATGGAGACATTGCGTATCTTCATGTCCATATAAAAAGGTTTATTTTAACTGGCAAACAAACAAAGCCGAAAAATGTACACTATGCTTCCCAAGAATTGAAGCAGGTATGCCAACCATCTGTTCCGAAACTTGCGTAGGCCGCATCCGTTACCTTGGCGTTATGTTATATGATGCAGACAAAATCGAAGAAGCTGCATTAGCAGATGAAAAGGACTTATACCATGCACAATTAGGGATTTTCCTTGATCCAAATGATCCTGAGGTCATTAAGCAGGCAAAAGCAGAAGGCATTCCAAATGAATTCATCGAAGCTGCTCAAAAATCACCAATCTATAAAATGATCATTGATTGGGAAATTGCACTTCCCCTTCATCCGGAATACCGAACAATGCCAATGGTTTGGTATATTCCACCATTAAGCCCAATCATGAATATGTTTGAAGGCGTAGGAAGTACATCAGATGCGGAAGACATCTTCCCTGCTATCGATGAAATGAGAATACCGATTGAATACCTAGCAAACCTATTAACGGCTGGTGATCAGTCCCATATCCGTCAAGTATTGAAGAAAATGGCGGTTATGAGAACCTATATGAGAAGTGTACAAACGAACAAACAGCCAAATATTGAAATTGTAGAACAATTAGGCTTAAGTGAACAGGACATTAAAGATATGTACCGCTTACTGGCAATTGCAAAATACGAAGATCGTTTTGTGATCCCTGCTTCCCATCGTGAACACGTTGCTGATCTTTATGATGAGCAAGGAAGCTGCGGTTTAGCATTCGCAGGCGGACCTGGTTCTTGTGGAACACTTTAGAAAAGCGGAAGCGCCCGTTAAGCGAAGTTTACGAGTCGCTGGGCGCTGGAGCAAGACAATAGAAAAGGGGTGAAAACAATGAATTATACAGATAGCCAGTTAACCTTTCGGATTTGTTCATATTTATTAAACTATCCTGATCAAGAATTTATAGATTCAATCCCGGAAGTTTTAGAGGAAATTGATTCCCTTCAAAGTTCTGATACTAAGCAGGAGCTACAAAATTATTGTGAAAAAGCAAAAAAACAGTCATTGCCAAAACTAGTTTCTACCTATATTAATACATTTGATTTTGGCAAAAAGACAAATCTATATCTTACTTATATGTCCAACGGGGAACAACGTGAACGGGGAATGGAGTTGTTATTCCTAAAAAACTTTTATAAACTACATGGTTTTGAAGTCACCGACAAAGAATTGCCTGATTATTTACCCATTATGCTTGAATTTGCTGGTCAAGTTGATGAGGCTGCGATGAAGACGATTTTCGAAAGATATCTTTCCAATATCGAAGAAGTTTCTAAAAACTTAGATACCGGCAATAACCTTTATGGACATATTATCAAGGCAATATTGTTAGAGCTTGGAAAAGCAGGTGTAACTAATACTCGACAAAGGAGTGAAACTCATTGATTAATCAATTTTTATGGGTAGTCCTCCCCTATATTGTGCTCACGATTTTTATTGGCGGTCATATTTACCGTTACAATCATGACCAATTCGGCTGGACAACTAAATCGAGTCAGCTTTTAGAGAAAAAGCTACTTCGCGTAGGCAGCAATCTATTTCATTGGGGTATTATCTTTGTTTTTGGCGGACATGTAATGGGATTGTTAATTCCGATTGGAGTTTACGAAGCAATGGGGGTTAACGAACATCAATACCATACGATTGCTCTTCTTGGTGGAATTCCCGCTGGTATAGCAGCAACGATTGGGATTATAATTCTTACAAACCGCCGTATGACGGTAAAACGCATCCTTGCTACGAGCACGAAAGGTGATTGGGTTTCTCTATTTTTCCTTTTCATAGTCATATTATCAGGGATGTCTGCAACACTTTCAAATATCGATTCACATGGATTCGATTACCGTACGACAATTGGACCTTGGCTAAGAGGTGTATTATCCTTACAAGCGGATGCAAGCTTGCTTACTGAGGTGCCAATTTGGTTTAAAATTCACATGATTGCAGCAATGGGACTTTTTGCAGCTTGGCCATTTACACGTCTTGTTCACGTATTTAGCGTGCCTCTGCGTTATTTAACACGCAGTTATGTTATTTACAGAAAGCGCGAACCAAAGCAGCAAAGCCTATAAACCCTACTTTCAACAAAGCCGCTTGGATCCTTCCAGCGGCTTTGTTTTACTATAAAACCATTAAAATCAAAATAAATACAATATAACAATAATTTTGATTGTTATTGACGAATATTCCTACACTTGGTAAGATTTATTCTATTATATCTATATAATTAATAGCCTTGTATAAGTTCAAGAATATGGCTTGAACGTTTCTACCAGCTACCATAAATAGCTTGTCTACAAGGATTAGAGAGTCACCACTTTCTATTCCTTTGTAGAACAAACTTTGGTAGCTATTTTACCAAAGTTTTTTTATTTGTAAACTATTAAAGGGAGAAAGACTCAATGGAGAAATTTTTTCAATTCAAAGAACGACAGACAACCTATAAAAAAGAAACGCTGGCCGGGATTACAACCTTTCTTTCTATGGCTTATATCTTAGTCGTAAATCCGATTATCCTTAGTCAATCTGGTATGGACCAAGGAGCCGTATTTACAGCTACTGCCCTTTCCGCGATCGTTGGCACGTTATTAATTGGGATATTGGCAAACTTTCCAATTGGGATTGCACCAAGTATGGGATTGAATTCGTTCTTCACGTTTTCAGTTTGTATTGGGATGGGCATTAAATGGGAAGTAGCCTTAACTGGTGTATTTGTTGCCAGCATTATTTTCGTGATTTTAAGCTTATTTAAAATTCGTGAAAAAATTATCAATGTCATTCCTCAGGATTTAAAGTATGCCATTGCAGCCGGAATTGGTTTCTTCGTGGCCTTTGTCGGTCTAAAAAATGCTGGAATCGTCGTTTCTAATGAAGCAACATTTGTCTCAATTGGGGATTTAACCTCACCCTTAACAGCACTCGCTGTGATCGGTTTTGTTCTAACTGTTTTAATGTTGGTGCGCGGTATTCATGGAGCCATTTTTTATGGAATGGTGATTACAACAATTATTGGAATGATCCTAGGTTTAATTGATGTCCCGTCTTCGATTGTAGGTAATATTCCTAGTCTAGAACCAACATTTGGAGTCGTCTTTTCTAATTTAGATAGTATTCTTAGTCCACAGCTGTTGGCTGTTATCTTTACATTCTTATTTGTCGCTTTCTTTGATACAGCCGGGGCCCTTATTGCTGTTGCCAGTCAAGCTGGTTTAATGAAAAATAATGAAATTCCCAATATTGGACGAGCATTATTAGCCGATTCCACTTCAGGTGTTGTTGGGGCTGTTTTAGGGACATCTACTACCGCTTCCTTCGTGGAATCTTCAGCAGGAATTGCAGTCGGCGGCAGAACAGGGTTTACATCTATCATTATTTCAGCTTGTTTTTTTATTGCCCTATTCTTTTCACCGATTTTATCAGTAATAACACCAGAGGTTACAGCCCCTGCCCTTATTATTGTTGGAGCATTGATGGCTATGGAAGTTAGTAAAGTCAATTGGAGTAAGATGGAAGTCGTTATCCCTTCCTTTATAACAATTATTATGATGCCTCTTACCTATAGTGTGGCAACAGGGATTGCACTTGGGTTTATTCTTTATCCGTTGGCCCTCTTATCGCAAAAACGGTTCCGTGAGGTTCATCCGATTATGTATGTACTTGCCATCCTGTTTTCATTTTACTTTATTTTTGTTTAACAGATTTAGCCGAGTGGAAATTTCCCATTCGGCTTTTTTCAATTTATTATCATAAATGTATCACTTAACCTATTTTTTGTTCTTTTGATTTAATAGCTTCGGGATACCCATAGCTCCCATGTTCACTTAAATCTAATCCCATTAA
This sequence comes from Bacillota bacterium, assembly GCA_023457235.1. GTDB lineage: Bacteria > Bacillota > Bacilli > Bacillales > Bacillaceae_J > Schinkia. The sequence goes on along the minus strand of JAEWMK010000234.1, from coordinate 6,879 downwards.
TTCTTCTTCCTCAGTCACTCTTATTCCTTTCATCACTTTCTTCATTACTATTAATATTACAAAAGAAACTACAAATGCATAAAGTGCTGATACGGTTACACCCATTACTTGCACGCCTAGTTGTGCAAAGCCTCCACCATAAAATAATCCTGGTTTTCCAACCGTAGCTAATTCATTTGTGGCAAAAAGTCCTGTAGATAGTGTCCCCCAAACACCGGCAGTACCATGAACAGAAAGAGCATAAATAGGATCATCAATGTTACATTTTTCGAATAGCTTCACGCTATAGAACACGAGGATCCCTGCTATAAAACCGATGACAACAGCCGCCCATGTTTCAACGAAAGCGCATGATGCTGTAATCGCAACAAGTCCTGCCAACGCTCCGTTTAACATAGTTGAAACATCAGATTTTCCTAATACGACCCACGAAATTAATAAAGCACTTAGTGCACCAGCTCCAGCTGCTAAGTTCGTATTTAAGGCAACGAACCCAAAAAAGCCATTTTCTACTCCTAGAGTACTACCTGCATTAAAACCAAACCAGCCAATCCATAATAATAATACTCCAAGAGCAGTATAGACTTGGTTATGACCATATAAATTGTTAGCAGTACCGTCTTTATTGTATTTTCCAATCCTCGGTTTTAATATAATAGTTGCTGCCAATGCGGCCATCGCTCCTGTTAAATGAACGACTGTTGAGCCGGCAAAATCCTGTTTACCGTGCTCAGCCAACCAACCTCCACCCCAAATCCAATGAGCGATGACGGGATAGACTGCAGCTGAAAATAATAATGAAAAGAGAAGATAAACGGAAAGTTTTGCCCTTTCGGCAAAACCTCCAAATGCAATTGTTAACGAGATCCCTGCAAACGCAAGCTGAAACAAAAAGAAAACTGCAGTTGAATAGCTTAATCCTTCCTTTTCAAACCCTGAATAAAAGAAATCAGAAAAACCAACAAGAAAATTTACATTCTCACCAAAAATAAACCCATAACCTATTGCCCAAAACACAAGCGACGAAATTCCGAATGTAAAAATAGTTTTTCCCGCAATATGTCCCGCATTTTTCATTCTTGTTGAACCAGCTTCCAACAGAATGAATCCCCCTTGCATCAAAATGACTAAAATGGCTCCCAACATAATCCATACACTATTTAATAAATATAAATCATCCATTAAGATTCCTCCCCTGATCTCTTGCATATTTTAACTATCTAAGATGTTCACGTTATATTGGTCTAACCACATGTTGATTTGTATGATATGAGCCATGAGCTGTGGGCCTGTCATAAGCTGACCAAACCAAGGCGTTTTAAAGGAAGCCCCATCTGAATTGATAATTTCTTGGAGTTTGTGTACTGGGATGAATTCAAGAATAGGAGATGTTTTATTTCCTAGAATGTTGTGCAACATATTCTTTACTAATTTCAGATATTCTGGGTGATGGGTTTTTGGGTAAGGACTCTTTTTACGGTAAAGTACTTCATTTGGTAATATTCCCTCTAAAGCTTTTCGTAAAATTCCTTTTTCGCGACCATTCAACATTTTCATTTCCCATGGTATATTCCATACATAATCAACGAGTCGATGATCCGCAAAGGGAACACGTACCTCCAGACTTGCCCCCATACTCATGCGGTCTTTTCTCTCTAGCAATGATGCCATAAACCAAACCATATTCATGTAAAACATTTCTCGACGACGTGCTTCTATTTCACTTTCACCATCTAATCTAGGGACCTCCCCAAGAGTTTCTTTCAATCGTGTATCCACATAACCTTTTAAATCAAGCTTCTTTTGCCAATGCGGCAGTAATAGCTGATGTCTTTCTTCTTCTGATTTCATCCATGGAAAACTTGATTCATTTAATAAGTCCTCCCGATAAAACCAAGGGTAGCCGCCAAAAATTTCATCTGCACATTCACCTGACAATGCAACTATATAATCCTTTTTGATCTGCTCACAAAACCATAATAATGAAGAATCAATATCAGCCATACCTGGTAAATCCCTTACACGTACAGCATCGTCTAATCGAGCAGCTAGTGTGGTGTTATCGATAATTATCGAGTGATGAACTACTCCTAAGTGTTTCTCCATTTTTTGAATCCAAGGCCTATCTTCATCAGGTTGAAATGAATTTGCTTTAAAATAATCGTAATTGCGGTCATAATCAATGGAATACGTATGAAGAGCTCCTCTCCCATTGTTTTTGAAGTAGTTCGCTGCAATTGCACTTATTGCGCTCGAATCGATACCTCCTGACAAAAAGGTACAAACCGGTACATCTGCGACCAACTGCCGTTCAACTGCATCAGTTACAAGATATTTTACTTGTTCGATAGACTCGGATAGTGTGTGAGCATGTTTTTTACTTTCAACATTCCAATAACGCCTTACTGTCAAACCATTTCGACTATAGATTAAGAGATGTGCCGGTCTAAGCTCTTTAATACCTCTAAAGATACCGTGGCCAGGCGTCCTGGAAGGACCCAAACCGAATATTTCTTGTAATCCTTCCCGGTCCACTTCAGCTTTAACATCCGGATGGGCAAGTATAGCCTTTATTTCCGAACCAAAGAGTAATGCTCCATTTTTTTCGCTGTAAAAAAGAGGTTTGACTCCGAGCCGGTCCCTTGCTATAAAAAGTTGCTCCTTTTGGTGATCCCATACTGCAAAGGCAAATATCCCATTAAGATACTGGACACATCGTTCTCCCCACTCTATAAAGGCAGTTAATAAAACTTCGGTATCTGAATGTGATTTAAAAGTATACCCTTTTCTAACTAATTCATAGCGAATATCTTCCGTATTATATAGCTCCCCATTATAGACCATTGTATAGGAACGCCCAGCTTCATCCTTTGTCATCGGCTGGGCACCCCCGGCAGGGTCAACAACAATAAGTCGCGTATGTCCAAGTAATACCTGATGATCGTTAAATACATTTGAGGCATCCGGTCCCCGCTTCGCAAGTGTCGCAGCCATTTTTTTCAAGATGAAAACTTGCCCGGTTAAATCTTGTTGCCAATTAATCCATCCTGTTATTCCACACACATTTCATCACTCTTTCTTAGGTGTTATTCCCCTGTCCTCCCGAATATCTATTTATTTATCAATCTATTTTTCTAGTATTGAGAAATATATTGATCGCGTTCCCATGGATGTACAGCCGTTCTAAATAGATCCCATTCGATCTCTTTCGCTTCAATAAAGTGTTCCAATAAATGGATACCTAATGAATCAGTAATCACTTTATCCACCTTCAAGTTTTCAAGTGCTTGAGCTAAAGTAGACGGTAAATCAACAATGCCATTTTCAATTCTCTCTTCTTTTGTCATTACATAAATATTGCGGTCTACCGGTTCTGGCGGTGTTAATTTATTTTTGATACCATCTAAGCCAGCAGCCAACTGCACTGCCATTGCTAAATAAGGGTTTGCCGAAGGATCGACACTACGAACCTCGATGCGTGTACTTAATCCCCGTGAAGCTGGGATACGGATTAGCGGGCTTCTGTTTCTCGCTGACCAGGCAACATAGCACGGTGCCTCATAACCGGGAACTAGGCGTTTATACGAATTAACGGTAGGATTTGTAATGGCCGTGAAATTAGGAACATGCTTTAAAATACCTGCTATGAATTGTCTAGCAGTATCGCTTAGCTCCAAGTCACCGTCTTTATCATAAAAAGCATTAACTCCATCTTTAAATAATGATAGGTTGCAATGCATACCCGAGCCGTTCACTCCGAAGAGCGGCTTAGCCATAAAAGTTGCATGCAATCCATGCTTGCGGGCAATTGTTTTTACTACTAGCTTAAAAGTTTGAATATCATCACACGCTTTGAGCGCATTTTGATATTTAAAATCAATCTCGTGCTGACCTGGAGCAACTTCATGGTGGGATGCTTCAATTTCAAAGCCCATTTCTTCAAGTTCCAAAACAATATCGCGACGGCAATTTTCACCTAAGTCCGTTGGTGCTAAATCAAAGTATCCACCTTGATCGTTCAACTCTAAGCTCGGCTCCCCTTTTTCATTCAGTTTAAATAAGAAAAATTCAGGTTCAGGTCCTAGATTAAAATCAGTAAACCCAAACTCTCTCATTTCTGCCAAAACTCGCTTTAAATTGTTGCGTGGATCTCCTTCAAAAGGTGTTCCATCTGGATGATAAATATCGCAAATTAAGCGGGCTACTTTCCCTTTTTCTGCCGTCCACGGGAATATAACAAAGGTGTTTAAGTCGGGATATAGATACATATCTGACTCTTCAATACGAACAAATCCTTCAATGGAAGAGCCATCAAACATACATTTGTTTTCCAAAGCTTTATCCAATTGGCTAACAGGAATTTCTACATTCTTAATAGTTCCAAAAAGGTCAGTAAATTGTAAACGAATAAATCTGACATCTTGCTCTTTTACCAATTCAAATATTTGCTCTTTTGTATAAGTTGTTTTCATTACCGGTTCCTCCTAAATAATTTAAAGTTAATTTTGCATTATTTTTTTGTTATCAATTCAATTCCAATTCACCATGACAAATATAAGCTGCTGTACCTCTTTTCCAAACATGATTATTTTCATCCCATCTTACAGTTAAATCCCCTCCTGGAAGATGGACAGTAATCGGAACATATCTATCAATCTTGTTATTAAGGGTTGAAGCTACAACAGCGGCGCATGCTCCTGTTCCACAGGCATAAGTGATCCCTGATCCTCTCTCCCATACGCGATAATCAATCTCTTGACGATTTTTCACATGAACAAAACCTACATTTACTCGTTCAGGAAATAAAGGAGAATGTTCGATAACTGGCCCGATATTCTCTAACGGTACTTCATTCACATCATCGACAAACATAATCGTATGAGGATTTCCCATCGAAATACATGTCATATGATATTCTGCCCCGTCAATTACAAAAGGCTCGTTAATCGTAGTTGAGTCAGGAACCCCAACCATCGGGATCACCCCCTTTAAAAGCTTCGGTTCACCCATATCTACTTTCACATTTCGAACATGCCGCAGGCTGTTGACTTCAACATCAACAGGAACATCACCACCTAATGTTTCAATCATAAAATTAGTAGAAGTAGCATACATGTGGTCGTATAAATACTTTGCAACACAACGCAAACCATTGCCGCAATTTTTTCCTTCTGATCCATCTTCGTTAAAAATTCTCATTCGAAAATCTGCTCTTTCGGAAGGACAAATTAATATAATTCCATCTGAGCCAATACCAAAATTCACATTAGATACTTCTCTTGAAAGTTTAGCAAAGTCTATGTTTTCCATTGAAGATTCCAATAGGTTAAAAAATATATAATTGTTTCCCAAGCCATGCATTTTGATGAATTGCATTTCGTCCCCCCTTCCTATTGAAAAAAGTTAAAAAATAAAATTTGTATTGCTAAGTCTCCCTTTGATTTCTTCAATCACACGTTGTTCTTCTTCTATACCATCCGCTTTGAATGTTACCGAAAATCGTACAAAGCGGCCGGTGTCATCCCATGGTACAGTTGAAATTAAATGCTCAGAGATTAAATATTCACTAAATTCTTCTGCAGAGGCGAAGGCAGGACCATCTTCAACCCCTTTTGGAACTTTTGTGTATAAATAAAAGGATCCCTTTGGTTTTTTTGCATCGAATCCGCATTCATTCAATGCCTTTACAAGCATCTCATGACGGCGTGAATATTTCTCTGCTGTTTTCCCAGTTATTTCAGGATGTGCAAGTGCATAGGCTGCTGCTTTCTGAATAGCGATAAACTGCCCTGAATCGTTATTGTCTTTAACTGTTGTAAATGCTTTTACTACTTTTTCATTTCCGGCTATAAATCCGATACGCCAACCGGTCATATTAAATGATTTAGATAATGAATGCAGTTCTACACCTACCTCCTTTGCCCCTGGAATAGAAAGGAAGCTTAAAGGTTTTTCACCATCAAACATTAAGGCGGCATAAGCAGCATCATGGATTACGACCAACCGATGTTTTTTTGCAAATTGAACAACTTTTTCAAAGAACTCGATATTTGCTACAGCACCTGTCGGATTATTCGGATAATTCAAGTAAAGAAGCTTCGCTTTTTTAAGGACACTCTCATTGATAGAATCCAGATCAGGCAGAAACCCATTTTCTTCATTCAATGGAATAGTAACAACTTCACCTCCGTAATATTTTGTATGTGTACCTAAAAATGGATAATTAGGTGAAGGCATTAATGTAATATCACCAGGGTTAATGAAAGCTGTTGGGAGCATCGCCAGCGCTGGTTTCGAACCGATAATATGGTTGATCTCTGTTTCTGGGTTTAGATCTCCTACGCCAAAAACATCTTTCATAAAAATAGCAGCAGCCTCTTTAAACTCAGTAATTCCATTATCAGCATAGAATCGGTTTCCTGGTTTGCTAGCTTCTTCTGCTAACTTTTGGACAACACGTTCATCAGCCATTTCATCTGGTTCTCCGACACCAAGATCAATTAATTCAACATTTGGATTAGCTTTTATTGCTACACGTTTTGCTCTCTTTATTTTCTCAAATTTATATATTTCCTCTTTTAAACCGAATTGTGGTCCCCCTATACGATCTGCAAAAAGCCCTTGTATATAATCTGTGTTCGACATTCTACTCCTCCTAGACATTTCGTCCGACTATTTTTGTACTTGCTGAAATGGGATTTCCTCCTCGATATTCCCCTGGTTTATCTGTAAAATTCTTTTATATTCTTTCGGTATCACTTTTACCCAATTAGGAAGACTTTCCTCCCATGATTTAAGGATATAGGCAGCACGGGAACTTTCTGTGTATTTGAAATGATTTGATAAAAGCTGTTTTAATTTGGATATATCCTCATGATC
>JAEWMK010000233.1 GCA_023457235.1 Bacillota bacterium | reverse complement strand
CTATAAAATAGTCCCACTAGAAGAGGTTGGACTTCCGCTTGGCAGCGAAAGACTCGTGGAATTTATCGCAACTACATTTAATTCGATGTTTATCATTGCCTTTCAAATGGCGATCCCGATTGTTGGCTGTTTATTTTTAGTGGATGTAGCGTTAGGGATCACGGCTCGAACAGTTCCACAACTGAATATTTTTGTAGTTGGTTTACCATTGAAAATATTAGTTGGTTTTATTTTACTCGTAGTTGTGATGCCGGTCTTCTTAATTCTCTTTCAAAAATTATTTGAGTCCATGCTGTTCACGATGCGGGGATTGATGCAAATCTTTGGGGGCGTATAAAATGCCATTTCATGGTTATGTTCAACTGGACCTACAGTTTTTTGCGGGTGAAAAAACGGAAAAAGCAACACCGAAAAAACGTCAAGATGCTAGAAAAAAAGGCCAAGTAGCGAAAAGTCAGGATGTTAGTGCAGCACTAATGCTATTTTTTGTCTTTCTTTTGTTCTTATTTTTTGGCGGTTCTTTAAAAGAGCAAATGTTAGCCTTGCTCACGGTGTCTTTAAAAGAGTATATGCTTATGAGTATTACAGAAGCGAATATTCATCAATTGTTCATTGATTTTACGCTTCGGGCTTTATATTTTGTAGCTCCAATTATGCTAACAGTGGCGATTATCGCTGTTGCTTCCAATTTCATGCAATTTGGCTTGTTGTTTTCAACAGAAGCGATTCAGTTTAAATTGGAAAAAATAAACCCGATAACTGGGGCAAAGCGAATATTTTCAATTCGAGCGATTGTTGAACTATTTAAATCCATTCTCAAAATTTCAATCGTTGGAACGGGAGCTTTTACTGTTCTTTGGTTAAATTTTGATGATGTTTTGATTCTATCGCAAAAAAGTGTAGGTGCTTCCTTAGCGTTAATCGGTAAGGTTACGACACAAATGGGCTTAGTTGTATCCATTTTATTAATTGTTTTATCAGTATTTGATTATGCTTATCAAAAATTTGAACATGAAAAAAACCTTCGCATGTCAAAACAGGATATTAAAGATGAATACAAGAACATGGAAGGGGACCCAAAGATTAAATCGAAGATTAAAGAAAAACAAAGGCAAATGGCGATGCAGCGTATGATGCAGGAGATTCCAAATGCAGACGTTGTCATTACAAACCCTACCCATTATGCTGTTGTTTTAAAATATGATGAAAGTAAAGCAGACGCCCCGATTGTGGTCGCAAAAGGGGTTGATTATATCGCCTTAAAAATTAAACAGATTGCTAAAAATCACGATGTCATAACAATCGAAAACCGGCCATTAGCCCGGGCGTTATATGCGCAAGCAGAAGTCGGAGACGCAATTCCTGAGCAGTTTTTTAAAGCGGTGGCCGAAATACTGGCTTATGTATACAGACTGAAAAGAAAAGTTTAACTTTATATAGCTTTTCTAGATCGGAGAGAATTATATGTCAGCAAGAGATCTTCCCGTTCTTTTGGGAGTAATTTTAATCATTGCAATGCTTATCATCCCATTGCCAGGGTGGTTATTAAGCATACTCATCATCATGAATATAACGCTTGCTTTGATTGTAATCCTAGTATCGATGAACATGAGGGAAGCTCTTCAATTTTCGATCTTTCCTTCATTGCTATTATTATTAACGTTATTTCGTTTGGGATTAAACGTTTCTACGACCAGATCCATCCTAAGTAAAGGAGAAGCCGGGGGAGTAGTTGAAACATTTGGTTCGTTCGTTATCGGTGGAAACGCTCTTGTGGGCTTTGTTGTCTTTTTAATCTTAATTATTATTCAGTTCATCGTTATTACAAAGGGCGCAGAACGCGTTTCCGAGGTAGCAGCCCGCTTTACATTAGATGCGATGCCAGGGAAGCAAATGAGTATTGATGCTGATTTAAATGCTGGCATGATTTCTGAATTGGAAGCCCGTGAACGACGTGAAAAAATTCAACGTGAAGCGGATTTTTACGGGGCGATGGATGGTGCCAGTAAATTTGTTAAAGGTGATGCAATCGCCGGGATTATTATTACGATCATTAATATTATATTTGGAATTATTATTGGTATGGTCCAAATGGATCTTGCCTTCGGTGAAGCAACCCATAGATTTACATTATTAACAGTTGGTGACGGACTTGTCAGCCAGATTCCAGCCCTCATCATTTCAACTGCAACCGGTATTGTTGTAACAAGAGCCGCTTCTGATGGGAACCTTGGCTCAGATGTCATCGGTCAGTTATTCTTTACCTTTCCAAAGCTATTATATATCGCAGGGGGAACGATCGCTGGGTTAGGTCTTTTTACCCCGATAAATGATATACTAACATTACCAATTGCCGGACTTCTTGGGGCGGGGGCCTATTTCTTAACGAAAAATAGCAAGCCTATACATGAATTAGAAACTGCAACTGGTGAAGAAGAAATTGAAGCAGAGGATCTGAAAAGTCCGGAAAGTGTTGTTAATTTACTTAATGTTGACCCGATTGAGTTCGAATTTGGCTACGGTTTAATTCCGCTTGCCGATACGAATCAAGGTGGAGATCTTTTAGACCGAATTGTTATGATTAGACGTCAGTTGGCGATTGAGTTAGGGGTAATTGTCCCTGTGGTGCGGATCCGTGACAATATCCAATTGCAGCCGAATGAATATCGGATCAAAATTAAAGGAAATGAGTTGGCACGTGGGGAGTTATTACTTGACCATTATATGGCGATGAGCCCGGGAATTGATGATGAAAGTATCGAAGGTATTGATACGGTTGAACCTGCCTTTGGAATGCCTGCTAAATGGATTGCCGAGGACATGAAGGAAACAGCTGAGTTGTCTGGGTATACTGTCGTTGATCCGCCATCAGTTGTGTCCACCCATCTTACTGAGATCATCAAAAATAATGCCAACGTTCTCCTAGGAAGACAAGAAACGAAACAATTGATTGATCATTTGAAGGAGTCCTACCCGATCCTAGTGGATGAAGTAACTCCTGATCCGTTATCAGTTGGTGATATTCAACGGGTGTTAGCTAAGCTTTTAAAAGAGCGTGTATCGATTCGAAATCTTCCAGTTATTTTCGAGGCATTAGCTGATTATGGCAGACTGACAAGCGACTTTGATTTATTGGCGGAATATGTTAGACAAGCTTTATCACGCCAAATTACACGGCAATATTTGGTTGATGGTGAGTCTCTTAAAGTTGTGACCTTATCTGGTAAAGTTGAGAAAACTATTGCAGAAGGCATCCAACAGACGGAACATGGTAATTACTTGTCACTGGATCCTAATGTTACTCAAGCGATTATTGAAAATATTGCTTCCGAAATGGAGAGAGTGTCCATGTTTGAACAATCATCCGTTATTTTATGCTCACCAGCCGTAAGGATGTATGTTAAACAATTGATTGAGCCATATTTTCCGGGCATTCCTGTTTTATCATATAATGAGTTAGAATCTACTGTAGAAGTTCAAAGTGTAGGGGTGGTGAATATTGAATGAAGGTAAAAAAGTTTATTGCACCTAATATGCCGGAAGCGATGAAAATGATTCGTAATGAATTAGGAAAAGATGCGGTTATTTTAAATTCTAAGGTTGTGCAAAAGGGCGGGATTTTCGGTTTTTTTACAAAAAAAAATATTGAGGTGATCGCCGCAGTCGATCCGCAGCCTTTACCGAAAAAGCTGCCAATCCAAAAAGAAAAAATAGAAACTAAGGTAGAATTTCAACCGGCTCCAACCGTTAAAACAATTGAAGTTCCAAAAACGGACGCTGAATTGTTAAAAGAAATTAAAGATTTAAAAGAAATGCTGAAAGGATTATCGGCGAATAATGATCGGGATAGCTTTGAGCACTATCCCGGTCCTTTAAAGGATATGAATCAGTTTTTAAGCAACCAGGAAGTTGACATGCAGTTTCGAAAAGAAATCATGGGCTTTTTGCTTGAAAAATGGTATGTGAATAAAGGTGAAGAAGATTTTGAGCAAATTACCGCTTGGGGTAAAGAATACCTTGTGAACAGCATGTCAGCTTTGCCATTTGGAGCCATTAATTTCTCGAAAAAATATATTAACGTTGTTGGTCCAACGGGGGTTGGAAAAACGACAACTTTAGCTAAGATTGCTGCCCAAGCTGTGCTGAAATATGGAAAGAAGGTTGCTTTTATAACAACTGATACGTACCGAATTGCAGCGATTGACCAGCTTAAAACATATGCAAAAATATTAAATGTTCCATTAGAGGTTACATATACAATTGATGATTTTGCAAAAGCAAAAGAAAGATTCTCCCACTTTGACCTCATTCTAATTGATACTGCTGGAAGAAACTTTAGAAATAAACAATATGTCGAAGATTTGAAATCTGTAATTAGCTTTGATGAAAACCTTGAGACCATTCTAGTACTTGCTTTAACATCTAAATATTCAGATATGCTGGATATCTTTGAACAATTCTCATCCATTAACATTGATAAGCTTATTTTTACAAAAGTTGATGAGACATCTAAGTATGGAACAATGTTAAACCTTATTTTTAAATATAAAATAGGGGTTGCTTATTTAACTAATGGACAAAATGTTCCTGATGATATTTTTGAGGCATCACCAGAATCAATAGCAAATACTGTTTTTGGGGTAAATAGACATGAAAGATCAAGCTGAAAAATTAAGAGCGAAAATTGAACTGTTGCAAAATAAAGCAAAGACAAAAACCATTGCTGTCGTTAGTGGCAAAGGTGGGGTAGGAAAATCAAACTTTTCGTTAAATTTCGCGCTAGGTTTGTCAAATGCCGGGTCATCAGTGCTATTATTTGATATGGATATAGGTATGGGAAATATCGATATTCTAATGGGCGTCACTCCAAATTATACGATTGTTGATATGTTTGAAAGTGATTTAAAGCTAACTGATATTATTGAAAAAGGTACTAATAATCTTTCCTATATTGCTGCCGGTACAGGTCTTTCGAAGATTTTTAAGCTTGACAATAATAACTTTGAGTTGTTTATTACTCAATTAGAAGAAATTATCGAGGATTTTGAATATATCATTTTTGACATGGGTGCTGGCATTACAGAGGAAAGCATGCAGTTTATTTTATCCGTAAATGAACTTTTTGTTATCGCAACTCCAGAACCTACTTCCATTACGGATGCATATGCAGTCATGAAGTATATTCATTTAAAAGAATTAGATATGCCATTTTATTTAATCGTTAACAGGACTTATTCCGAAAAACAGGCATTATCGACATCAAATCGTCTGAGTAATGCAGTGAAGCAGTTTTTAAACAAGGATGTTGTAACGTTAGGAGATTTGCCTGATGATCGGGTTGTTTTGAAGGCTGTGAGCCACCAAATGCCATTTTTACTATATGCTCCTAATTCTGATGTGAGTCGTTCAATGTTAAAGATTGTGGAACGGTATATAAATCAAAATTTTGATCAAATGAAGTCAACATCCTCCTATAGTTTTATTTCTAAACTACGACGATACTTTATTAACTAAAAATCAAATGAGCGTGTTGGATTTGATTTCTAAAGGGAGGGTAGGTTCGTGACAAATCAAGTAAAAGTTTTAGTTGTTGATGATTCTGCATTTATGAGAAAGCTTATTACAGACTTTTTAAATGAGGATCCACGTTTTAATGTTGTTGGAACAGCTAGAAATGGAAAAGATGCCATTCAAAAGGTTAAGGAATGGCAGCCTGATGTTGTCACACTTGATGTTGAGATGCCGGAAATGAATGGTCTAGATGCACTGCAAGCTATTATGAGAGAAAATCCTACAAGAGTGGTCATGCTCTCAACTACGACAAAGGAAGGTGCAGAAAACACATTGCTAGCCATGTCATATGGAGCTATCGATTTTATAGCTAAGCCTTCAGGAGCGATTTCACTTGATTTGGGCAAAGTAAAAGAAGAAATTATTATGAAGGTTTTAATGGCCTCCAAAGTTAATGTTCAGGGGATTTCAACGAAAAAGAATAAGATAATCCCTTTTTTTGAGGATACCCGGCCGCTGCAGACGAGGTCAGTTGGAAAAGCGATAAAAAATACCGTTAACAAACTTGTTTGTATAGGGACCTCCACTGGCGGTCCTAGAGCTCTTCAAAAAGTATTGCCGAAACTGCCGAAAACTATTGACGCACCAATCCTTGTAGTTCAACATATGCCAGCCGGTTTTACTAAATCATTAGCGGCAAGGCTTAATTCTATAAGCGAAATTAATGTAAAAGAAGCAGAAGACGGAGATATCTTAGAAAATGGAACGGCCTACATTGCACCTGGAGGATATCACCTTAAATTAAAAAATAGTGGGGGAAGTAAAATTACCATTTATTTGGATCAGACTGATCCGATTAATGGTCATCGTCCTTCCGTTGATGTTATGTACGAGTCGGTGAGTGAGATTAAAAATTATAATAAAATTGCAGTGATTATGACTGGAATGGGATCAGATGGGGCAAACGGCTTAAAAACACTGAAATCATCCGGTAACACAATAGCGATTGCGGAATCTGAGGAAACATCTGTTGTTTTTGGGATGCCAAAATCCGCAATTGCAACTAATTTGGTTGATGAAGTTGTCAACTTAGATAAAATCGCCTCAACCATAATGAAATATATTGATGCTTAACTTTATTCAGTAGCAAGGCGCATTTGATATGGAGGTGTTCAATATGGATACAAATCAATATTTAGAGATGTTTATCGATGAGAGCAAGGAACATTTGCAGGCTATCAATGAGAATTTATTAGCTTTGGAAAATGACCCGAATGATATGAATATTGTTAATGAAGTATTTAGGTCAGCCCATACTTTAAAAGGTATGTCAGCAACAATGGGTTATGAAGATTTAGCTAATTTAACACATAAAATGGAAAATGTGTTGGATGGAATAAGAAACCATAAAATTGTCGTGAATTCTGATATATTAGATGTAGTCTTTTCTTCTGTTGATGACCTCGAAGCAATGGTAAATGACATTGCCAGCGGTGGAGATGGAAAAAGAGATGTTACTGAGGTTGTACAAAAGCTGTTATTAATTGAAAAAGGGGAAGACCCTAAGGGTGCTTCTGTAATAACAGATACAGAATTAAAGAACACTGTAGAAAATGTCGGAAATGATCAAATGGGCATTCTCGATGAATTCGAAATTACTGTGTTAGAACAATCGAAAGAGCAGGGATTTGACAGTTATCATATAACCGTAAAGCTAAGAGATGATTGTTTATTGCGTGGTGCCCGCGTGTTTATGGTGTTTGAGATTTTGGAACAAATTGGAGAAGTAATTAAGGCTAATCCATCCGTTGAAGATCTTGAAGAAGAACGCTTTGATTATGAATTCTCGGTAGTGCTGGTAACTAAAGAAAATGCCGAAGATATTGAAAAGCGGATCATGAAAGTTTCTGAGATTGATAGTGTAACAGTTAATGTATTTTCAATCGAGGAGTATAAACAAGACCAAAATAGCAAGAATGAACATAATAATTCAATTGAGGAAAAAAATGATTCTTCTTCTACTAACCAGGAAACTATCTCTAAGAGTGAAAGTGGAAAAGAGAAAGCAAAAGGACAGAATGTTTCAAACAAGACGATCCGTGTTAATATTGAACGTTTAGACATTTTAATGAATCTATTTGAGGAGCTTGTTATAGATCGGGGCCGACTTGAACAAATCTCGAATGACTTAAATAACGCTGAACTTCACGAAACGGTAGAGAGAATGTCACGAATTTCAGGTGACCTTCAAAATATTATTTTGAACATGCGAATGGTTCCTGTTGAACAGGTATTTAACCGTTTCCCAAGAATGGTAAGACAATTAGCACGTGACCTAAACAAGAAAATCAATCTGGAAATTATCGGTGCAGAAACAGAATTGGATCGGACTGTAATTGATGAAATTGGTGACCCACTTGTTCATTTAATTAGAAATGCACTAGACCATGGCATTGAGACTCCTGAGGAACGAATTGCAAAAGGTAAACCTGAAGAAGGTACAGTGGTCCTTAAAGCGTATCATAGTGGAAATCATGTCTTCATTGAGATTGAGGATGATGGTGCAGGTATTAATCGTGATAAGGTGTTAAAGAAAGCAATTGAACGTGGGGTTGTAACTGCGGAAGCAGGAGCAAATATGACCGATAAGCAGGTTTATGAGCTTATACTGGCATCCGGTTTTTCAACAGCAGATAAAATTTCTGATGTTTCAGGACGTGGTGTAGGACTAGATGTTGTTAAAAGCACGATTGAATCATTAAGTGGTTCCGTTTCAATCGAGTCTAGGTTCGGTCATGGATCCATCTTCTCGATTCAATTACCATTAACATTATCCATTATCTCTGTAATGCTTGTTGAAATTCAAGAGGAAAAATATGCAATTCCTTTATCCTCAATTATTGAAACGGCAATTATTAAAAAGCAAGATATTCTAAATGCGCATAACCAAAAAGTGATCGACTTCAGAGGCAAGGTAGTGCCATTAGTATTTCTGAAGGACATTTTCGAGGTACCGGTTGTAAATGAAGAAGATGGTCTATATTCCGTCGTAATTGTACGAAAAGGGGAAAAAATGGCCGGTCTCGTTGTAGATTCATTCATAGGTCAACAAGAAATCGTCTTAAAGTCATTAGGTAATTATTTGAATTCGGCGTTCGCTATTTCAGGGGCTACGATCCTTGGGAATGGACAAGTTGCCTTAATTATTGATTGCAATGCTTTAATTAAGTAAGGAGGAATAAGAAATGTCCGCGGAAGCTTTAACTGACATAAAAGTAATCGTTTTTCAGCTAAAAGACGAAGAGTATGGTATTCCAGTCCAACAGGTCCAATCAATTGAGCGAATGATGCATATTACACGTGTGCCAAAAGTGGCTAAATTTGTTAAAGGAGTTATGAACCTGCGAGGGGTTGTGACTCCAATTATCGATTTGCGTAAAAGATTTGGAATTGAAGAGGTTGCGTACACAGAAAGTACACGCATCATTATTGTTGGGGTGGCTGACATGGAGGTTGGACTAATCGTAGATGCAGCAAATGATGTTATTGATATACCTGAAGGAGCAATTGAACCGCCGCCGGAAGTAGTCGGCACTGTTGAAGTAGAGTACTTAAATGGTGTGGCTAAGCTTGATAAACGGCTTTTAATATTATTAAATCTTGAAAAAGTATTAATTTCTGATGGAATTAGAGAATTAAAGTTAGTAGAGGGCTAAAACTATGTCTTTCATTGAACAAATTAAAGGTCACCACTTAGATATTCTAAGAGAGGTCGGAAATATCGGTGCCGGCAATGCCGCCACCGCACTCTCAAAAATATTAGGGAAACGGGTTGATATGACCGTTCCCAATGTAAGGATTGTATCTTTTGATGAAATGATGGATATGGTTGGCGGAGCGGAAAATGTCATTGCGTCGATATTTCTTAGAATTGAAGGTGACGCACCAGGGAGCATATACTTTATGCTTCCATTAGAGCAAGCAGAAAAATATATAGAGTTAATGACTGGAGAAGAAAACTTCTCGTTTGATAATCTGCCTTATCATGAGTTATCTGTTTCTGCCCTGCAAGAACTGGGAAACATACTTTCCGGCTCTTATTTATCAGCATTGTCGGACTTTACAAAATTAAACCTATACCCAACAGTGCCAGCATTAGGAATTGATATGGTTGGTGCGGTTCTAAGTTTTGGATTAATGGAAGTATCTCAAGTTAGTGATTATGCAATCGTCATAGATACAGCTGTCAGCGAACAAGAAGAAATTAAAGATAGTGTTAAGGGGCATTTTTTCCTTTTGTTAGATCCTGAATCATTTGCGAAAATATTCAGCGCGTTGGGAGTACCTCTTGATGAATGACACAGTAAACATTATTAAGGTCGGGATCGCTGATATGAATGTAGTCGAGTCGCCAAATCTTATTCGTACATCAGGATTAGGGTCTTGCGTTGGCGTTGTTATTTATGATTCCCAAAAAGAGATTGCTGGTCTTGTACATGTTATGCTTCCTGATTCATCTTTAGCTAAAGCAGATTCGATAAATATTGCAAAGTATGCAGATACTGGTATAGAGGAATTAATAAATAGATTAACTAAAATAGGGGCAAGATTAATCAATTTAAAAGCGAAAATAGCCGGTGGGGCGCAGATGTTTCAATTCTCCACTCAAAATGAGATGATGAGAATTGGTCCTCGGAATGTTGAAGCAGTAAAAAAAGAACTGCAACGTTTTCGCATCCCGATTATTGCTGAAGATGTTGGGGGAAGCAGCGGGCGAACAATTGAGTTTAACCCAAGTACAAGAAAGCTAAATATTAGAACGGTGAATCAAGGAGTTAAAGATATTTAACCCAATGTCTTTGAAGGAGGATTACGATGACGAGAATACCTTCCAGTGAGGATCAGATATGGCAGAAGTGGATCAATAATAAGGATCCTCAAGCTGGTGATTCATTAATACGTCTATATATGCCTCTTGTTAGTTATCATGTACAAAGAATTTCTGTAGGATTACCTAAGAATGTAAATAGAGAAGATGTAAAAAGCTATGGTCTAATGGGATTATATGATGCTCTCGAAAAATTCGATCTCTCCAGAGATTTGAAATTCGATACTTATGCATCATTTCGAATTAGAGGTGCTATTTTGGATGGTCTTCGCAAGGAGGATTGGCTTCCTCGAAGTTTACGGGAGAAAAATAAAAAAATTGAAGCTGCGATCGAACGATTAGAACAAAGATTGATGCGAAATGTGACAGTTGAAGAAATAGCTGCGGAAGTTGAAATGACTGAAGAAGAAGTAAATAATGTGATTACAGAAGGTTTTTTCGCTAATATTTTATCAATTGATGAAAGTAATAAAGACTCTGATGAGAAAGAGGGTTTAAGCTTTTCCGTTCGTGATAAAAACAGTTTAACCCCTGAGGAGCATACGGTAAAAGAGGAACTTTACGATGAACTTGCCAATGCAATTGGCGAACTAAATGACAAAGAACAACTTGTCGTAAGTTTATTTTACCATGAAGAATTGACACTTACTGAAATTGGGCAGGTTTTAGGTCTATCAACTTCAAGAATTTCGCAAATCCATTCTAAGGCTTTATTTAAACTTCGCTCCTCTTTAGGAAAAATCACGGCAATTTAACTTTATTCAGCAGTCTGAATAAAGTTAAAGCCTCCGGCGGATGCCACGGATTTTCAAATGTAGTTTTTCGAGCAAGCTCGAAAAAATCCGGGCGCAAATACGCCAAGGCGTATTTGATTAAGTATCCTTTACGAAGGAAGTGAGAAAATGAGTTTAAAGCTTATAGAGTTACAGGTTGCGCTTCCGAGAACACAGGATTTAGGGAAAATACAAGAACAATTACAGCAAAAAGGTCAACTTGTTCAAGATCATTTGGCTTCAGCTCAACAAAAGGAAGATATTGAAAAGAAAAAACAAGTTAACAAATATGATAAAACTACAAAAAATAAACTTCAAAAAGATGGTCAAAATTCTAATGGTGCATTCGAAACCAAGAAAAGAAAAAAGCAAAGCAAACAAATGCATCCAGCTGAAGCACATCACCCCTATAAAGGAAATCTAATAGATATAGAGGGATAAAATGTATCCATATATGCTTACAATCTGTTTTATCTTGCATCTTTTCGCTTTCTTTTGGATATTCTTATTATCGATGCGTTTAAAACGTTCAAATGAAATCGAAAAAAGGCAAGCGGAAATACAAAAAGAAATAGAAGATTTGTTTCAGTCCTACCTGCTGGAGATGAAAGAAGAAAATGAAAAATTGCTGAATCTGATTGACAAATCAAATTCAACTTTAACTCCAACTCCTGTAGTTAAACGTGAAAAAGTGACTCAACAACTTTATCAAACTCAGGAAAAACCGAAGCCAAAAGAATATACACCGCCAATGCCTACCGCCCAGGATCGTTTTGAGCAATCTTTAAATTCCAAAGTGGTTTTACTTCATAAACAAGGTTTTAAAACAGAGGAAATTGCCCAAAAATTAAATAAAGGAAAAACTGAAATTGAGTTAATTCTTAAATTTAATCGGTCAAAATGATAAAAGACTTGATTTAGAGATGTGCTGTATGGTATAGTAACTTTCGGTGTTAAATACACACGTCCGTTGATTAAAATATTGGTGCTGCAAATGTAGTCATATTTTAAAATGATGCGAACGGAGGAAACAAAACCATTTAGGAGGAAAAAAGAATGTCAGTAATTTCAATGAAGCAATTATTAGAAGCTGGTGTACACTTTGGACACCAAACACGCAGATGGAATCCTAAGATGAAGCGTTACATCTTCACGGAGCGTAACGGCATCTATATCATCGACTTGCAAAAAACAGTAAAAAAAGTTGAAGAAGCTTTTAACGCAATGAAAGAAATAGCTGCTAATGGCGGTACTATTCTTTTCGTTGGTACTAAGAAGCAAGCTCAAGACTCTGTTAAAGAGGAAGCAGAACGCAGTGGAATGTACTATGTTAACCAACGTTGGTTAGGTGGTACTTTAACAAACTTTGAAACAATCCAAAAGCGTATTGCTCGTCTTAAAGAAATTGAAACTATGCGTGAAGATGGAACATTTGATGTATTACCGAAGAAAGAAGTAGTAAACTTAAATAAAGAATTAGAGCGTCTTGAGAAGTTCTTAGGCGGAATCAAGGAAATGAAAGAGATTCCTGATTGCTTATTCATTATCGACCCTCGTAAAGAGCGTATCGCAGTTGCTGAAGCTCACAAATTAAACATTCCAATCGTTGCGATTGTTGATACAAACTGTGATCCAGATGAAATCGATTATGTAATTCCTGGTAACGATGATGCAATCCGCGCTGTTAAGCTTTTAACTGCTAAAATGGCTGATGCTATTATCGAAGCTAAACAAGGTGAAGAAGTAGCAACTCCTGCTGAATAATAAGAAAAGCGGAAGCGCCCGTTTAGCGACGAAAAAACTGGAGCACGTCGGTCTCGAGATAAAGGAAACACAGCGAACGAAGTGAGTTGATGTTGACTTATCGTAGGGAGGCGGGTGAAGTTTTTCGAGTCGCTGGGCGCTGGAGCTAGACATAGAAGTATAGTAAAGGTGATAAGAGGGACATGCCTTTTATCACCTTTTTAAAAACATTCACAAAAATTAATGAGTATACATAACTAGTATCTAAGGAGGATTCAACATGGCAGTTACTGCACAAATGGTAAAAGAGCTACGTGAAAAAACAGGTGCTGGAATGCTTGATTGTAAAAAAGCACTAACAGAAACTAATGGTGATATGGACAAAGCAATTGACTTTCTTCGTGAAAAAGGTATTGCTAAAGCTGCAAACAAAGCAGACCGTATTGCTGCTGAAGGTACAACTTCTGTTTTAACTAATGGCAATAAAGCAGTTATTTTAGAGGTAAATGCTGAAACGGATTTCGTTGCTAAAAATGACGCTTTCAAACAATTAGTATCAGAGCTTGGTGAACATTTATTATCACAACAACCTGCAACACTTGAAGAAGCACTAAATCAAAGTTTAAATGGAAATGGCCCTGCTTTAGCAGAGCATATCAATGCTGCTATTGCAAAAATCGGTGAGAAGATCTCGTTACGTCGCTTCGAATTAGTTGACAAAGAGGACAGTGATGTTTTCGGTGTTTACCTACATATGGGAGGACGTATTGGTGTGTTATCAGTGCTAGCTGGTACTAATGATGCAGATGTAGCAAAAGATGTTTCAATGCATATTGCTGCTGTAAATCCACGTTATATTACACGTGATGAAGTTCCTGCAGAAGTATCAAACCATGAGCGTGAAGTTTTAACACAGCAAGCCCTTAATGAAGGCAAGCCTGCAAACATCGTCGAAAAAATGGTTGAAGGCCGTCTAGGTAAGTTTTTCGAAGATATTTGCTTACTTGATCAAGCATTTGTTAAAGATCCAGATCAAAAAGTTGGTAAATTTGTTCAATCTAAAGGTGGATCTGTAAAATCATTCGTTCGTTATGAAGTAGGAGAAGGAATGGAAAAGCGTCAAGAAAACTTTGCAGAAGAAGTAATGAACCAAATCAAAAAATAATGCTTGTTAATAGGGAACACATTGTGTTCCCTATTTTTAGAAAGACAGTTAGATATGATTTTTCAACTTGGAGGTAGTCATGACGAATCCGAAGTATAAACGTGTTGTATTAAAATTAAGTGGAGAAGCCCTTGCAGGTGAAAAAGGGTTTGGGATTGACCCAGCTGT
Organism: Bacillota bacterium; assembly: GCA_023457235.1. Lineage (GTDB taxonomy): Bacteria > Bacillota > Bacilli > Bacillales > Bacillaceae_J > Schinkia. Next base: position 191 of record JAEWMK010000233.1, on the reverse strand, counting down.
CATCAATAGCGTTGCAAAGCAAGTCAAGGAAATAGCTGAGATGGATGTTGAAGTAGCGGTTGTTGTTGGCGGAGGGAATATTTGGCGTGGTAAAATAGGCAGTGAAATGGGAATGGACCGGGCAACTGCTGATTATATGGGCATGCTTGCAACTTGTATGAATTCTTTAGCACTTCAAGATAGTCTAGAGA
>JAEWMK010000232.1 GCA_023457235.1 Bacillota bacterium | reverse complement strand
TAGCCATCCCGATCAAACACGATTTGTCCATTAATTACCCACAATAAGTTTCGGCGATAGTTTCCACCAGGCGACCATTTTAAAAAATTGTTTTCCGAAATTGTGTTCACGGCAATACTGTTATTTTCTATACTATAATGTTCCACATTACAAGGAGAATCCAGAGCTCCATTATTCTTCACTATTACGATTATTAAGGCATCGAACTGCTCCGTCAGTGGACTGTTTGTTTTCTTTTTTTCTAAAACTAATATCCCTAAGGTTTCTTCACGGCCTTCAAATGACTCATAAATCGGCCGTAGTATGTTTTCCATAATTATTCCTCCATAAAACGCTTCTATCTATTTGCTATTCACAATTTTTTTTCAGTAATATATAATTTCTACACTAAGTGTAAAATACCTTTTTTCGACAAAAAATTTACTACTATGATAACGATTAAATTTAGGAATATGATATAATCGTTATTTAGGAGGGAATAAAATGGGATTAAAGTATTCAAGTAAAATAAATAAAATACGTACATTCGCCCTTTTGCTTATTTTCCTTGGCATTGGAATCATGTACATAGGTATATTCTTTAAGACAAGCGCTTGGCTCATGATAACTTTTATTATTTTTGGCTTTCTATTCATTATTGCAAGTACACTCGTTTATTTTTGGATTGGGATGCTCTCGACCAAAACCGTCCAAGTCATATGTCCGTCTTGTAACAAGCCGACAAAAATGCTCGGAAGAGTTGATTTATGTATGTACTGTAATGAACAGTTAACATTGGACCCAACCCTTGAAGGAAAAGACTTTGACGAAAAATATAACTCAAAGAAAAAATAGAAAAGCGTAAGCGCCTTGCTCATCGCCGTACAAACTGGAGGGTCTTCGACTGAGATAAAGGAAACTTAAATTGCGTTAGCAATTCTTAGTTGACTTATCGTAGGGAGGAGACCTGAAGTTTGCTAGGCGATAGGCGCTGGAGCTGGACAAGAAACAAAAAAACATGGCAATACGCTTTATCAGCATATTAGCCATGTTTTTTAATGTCTTTTAGTTTCCCTACATTCCGGACATGTTCCGTATACTTCCATACGATGATGGCTTACGTCAAATCCAGTAACATGCTCAGCAAGTTTTTCTACTTCATAAAATCCTGGATAATGGAAGTCAACAATCTTGCCGCATTCTTCACAAATTACATGATAGTGATCTGTAATATTACAATCAAAACGGCTTGAAGAATCTCCATATGTTAATTCTCGTACTAAGCCGACATCTTTAAAAACACGCAAGTTATTGTAGACTGTTGCCACGCTCATATTCGGGAATTTCCCTTCAAGCGCTTTATATATATCATCCGCTGTCGGGTGTGACATTGATTGAAGTAAATACTCCAATATCGCATGACGTTGCGGAGTGATACGAACTCCTGATCCTTTTAATGTTTCCATTGCTTCTTGAATACGTAATTCAGACATTGCGTCATGCACCTCTTTTCCATGTATAAATTATTACTTTATAATAGTTATAATCTTATAACCATTATATATTCCAAGTAATAGGATTGTCAATACTGGAAGACGCTTTCATGATCGATGTCCAAGCTAGATTATTGGTGTAGACCGAGTTCTTCTGTTTTTAGACAAAAATTAATATAACGTGCTGCAACAAATAAAAAGTCTGAAAGACGATTTAAATAGGATAAAACTAATGGATTTACATCTTCACCAATTGCCACCGCTTTACGTTCAGCCCTTCTAACGATTGTTCTTGCAACATGCAACCCTGCACCGGTTGGATGCCCTCCAGGCAAAATAAAGTTTTGCAGCGGAGGAATTTTTTCGTCCCATTTGTCCAAAACTTGTTCTAATTCTGTAATATCATTCGCAGAAACTTTCCATTTCACTTCTTTTCCTACCGGTGTAGATAATTCAGCTCCGACATGGAAAAGGCTTGTTTGAATTCGATGAAATACTTCTAGAATTTCCTTTTTCCCTTCAAAATCATCATTGTTCAGATAACTTAATGCCAGCCCAATCATTGAATTTGCCTCGTCACATGTACCATAAGCTTCAACTCTCGGATCCGTTTTTAATACTCGTTCCCCGTAAACCAAGGATGTTGTTCCTTTATCACCTGTTTTTGTATAAATTTTCATTCCTAATACCCCCTATCTAAATCAATGACATTTATAAAATCATTTTCACCTGATATATATTGTTGAAGATTGTGGTCAAATATTTCTATGCACCTAGACAGATATTGCCGGGAAACCCCTGATAGATGTGGGGTAATCGTTACATTTTCCATTTTCCAAAATGGATGCCCTTTTGGCAACGGCTCTGTCTCAAAAACATCTAAGACAGCATGAGCAATTTCACCCGTTTCAAGCGCTTTTATTAAAACGTTTTCATCTACAAGGCTTGCCCTGCCTATATTTATAAACAAACAATCATTTTTCATTAACTTGAAATGATGCTCTTTAAGTAAATGATATGTATCAGGTGTACTTGGTAATACCGAAACAATGTAATCACCTTGTTCAATTGCTTTTTCCATTTCCGTTACGGAATACACTTCGTCAAAATATTCTACACTCCGACCACTTCGATTGATTCCAACTGTTTTCATTCGAAATGCTTTGGCAAGTCTAGCAATCTCTGAGCCAATTGATCCCGTACCCATAATCGTTATCGTTGCACCTGAAATCTCAATCATTTTTAATCTACGATTCCAGTCCTCCAGCTTTTCGTTTTCAATCAGCTCTTTTGTTTTTCTTGCAACCTGCAGGATCATCCCCATTGTGTATTCAGCCATTGGTATTTTAGAAGTTCCTCGTGCATTTGTAACAAGGATCCCTTTTTGTTTGATTGTTTCAAAAGGCAGTTTTTCTATCCCAGCTGAAAAAACCATAAGCCACTTTAAATTGGCTGCTTTATTGATTACTTCCTCATTTAGATCCCCGCCATATGAAACTAAGACTTCTGCATTGTCAATTTCGGTCACTGCCTCTTTCATCGCCCCATGAAATGAAAACTCGATATTCGGAAACTTTTCCATAAGTTCATTTTGGATTTTCGGATTTACATTAAATGACGTTACTATCTTCACCAAACTCACCCCTTGGGTCTAATTATACCCCAAAAAAAATGCGAGATATAGTATCCCGCATTAAATGCTATCATCTGAGGAGGTATGCCCTACACTTTACTATACGTACGATAAGCCTTTTTTGTATAGGTTATTGCCTGTATTATCGAAAAATAGGCTTTACATGAGGCACCACCTATCTTACTTTAACCGATCAGGATTCAATCCTTCTAATTCCGGAACCACAAATAAGCCATCTTTTCTAATTAAGACATCATCAAAATAAATTTCGCCGCCACCATATTCAGCCCGCTGAATTAAAACCATATCCCAGTGGATAGAGGATCGATTTCCGTTAAACGCCTCTTCATAGGCTTCCCCTGGTGTAAAATGGAGACTACCACAAATTTTTTCATCAAATAAAATATCGCCCATTGGCTCACGGATTAACGGATTGAAGCCAATAGCAAATTCCCCTACAAAACGCGCACCTTCATCAATATCAAAGATTTCATTTATTTTTTCTGTTTGGTCAGCACGTGCTTCAACAATTTTACCATCTTTAAAGGTTAAGGAAACATTCCGGAATGTTGTCCCTTGGTAAGGACATGGTGTATTATAGGTGATCGTACCGTTGACACTATCTCGCACTGGTGCTGTAAACACTTCCCCATCCGGAATATTATTTTCGCCAGCACACATAATTGCCGAAATTCCTTTTATTGAAAAAGTAAGGTCCGTTCCAGGTGCGACAATCCGAACTCGATCTGTTTTTTCCATTAACTCTTTTAACGGCTTCATTGCTTCCGCCATTTTCTGATAATCAACATTACATACATCTAATAAGAAATCCGCAAATTTAGGGGAGCTCATCCCAGCCTTTTGGGCCAGCCCTCTAGTCGGGAAGTTTAATAATACCCATTTACGATTATTTATGTAAAATTGCTGCACCGGTTTCATCACTTCTCCACGAATACGAAACTTTTCACGGGGAACATCGGCTAACTCAGCATCATTTTCCTCTCCAATAATCACAACAATAGCATCAACATCCTGATATTTTTTTATATCCCAATCACGAAGTGTCTCAAGCTGTTCTTTTTCATAACCCATGAACAGCTGCCTTGAAATATCATCGTCTAACATTTCAACATAGGGATAAGCCCCAAGCTGATACGTTTGATCAATAAGTTCCAAAATAAGCGGCTTTGCATTGGCATGACCTTTAATAATGACACGTTGCTTCCTTTGTAATTTTACCGAATGAGTTAATATCGTCTTTGCTAACTGCTTAATTCGTGGATCTACCATTCAAAGCACACTTCCTTATGATAAGTTTTCTTTTATAAATTGAAGTGCTTCGTCAACGTGACCTTTTACCTTCACTTTACGCCATTCCTTTACAAGTTGGCCATTTTTATCAATGACGAAGGTCGAGCGCTCAATTCCCATATATTCTTTACCAAAATTTTTCTTTAGCTTCCATACATCATAAGCCTCGGCTGCTTGATGTTCCTCGTCCGCCAAAAGTAAAAAAGGCAACTCATATTTTTCGATGAACTTATCATGACGATTCATCGGATCAGGACTTACCCCAAGTATCACTGCATTTAATTCAGCAAAGCCTTCATGCTTGTCACGAAAATCACATGCCTCCGTTGTACAGCCTGGTGTCATATCCTTTGGATAAAAGTATAAAACAACATGCTTGCCTAGGAAATCTGATAACTTGACCGTTTCTCCATTACTTGCCGGCAATTCAAAATCCGGCGCTTTTGTTCCGATCTCTACTGCCATTATTTATACCTCCATAATTTTTTGTAATTATAATTAAAATGTTATCTAAAGTTTCAGCCTATTACAAATTATTACCCTTTTATAACAAAGATTAACCTCGTTCTTTAAAAAGAGAGCCTTCAAAATCAATTACAGTCCTCATCACAAATGCTGCTGGCAACAAATAACCGATTAACGCTTCTAGCATAGCCAAAGGACGGCCCACCCCAATTGGCACAACATCCCCATAGCCCAGCGAAAATAATGTGACTGCACTAAAATACATCCCTGTTCCCATTTTATGTAGGAACGGCGGCTCTACCTCATTTCCCGATTCCAGAATAATTGATGTCCCAGATGCTTCAATCATTGTATAGATAAAACCAAATCCTACAAGCAAAATTACATATGTAATAATGAGTAGAAGGAAATTTTCTAATGAAAATAAATGTTTCCGATTCCTCTGGAAGTTATCGCTAATCCATATCCATTCTAAACTTTTATAGATCAACCCAAGGATCGAACCAACAAGGATAAGCAACATGTCCATTCACCCGCCTTCCCTATATTCATATGAAGGAAAAGCCGGGATTAGAAATAACCAACTGCAGCTTGTTGCAATTTACATCGAATTCTTTAGGCCATGTCTTTGGTAAACCACATGCATTGAAAATACTATATTGTTAGGAACGAAAATTTATAATATCCTCGGTTTTAAGAATGAATGTGCCCTAACAGAGTTGACATGTTCATCGGTTAAGGGAAAATACACCTAGTATTCTCCCCTGTTACCTTTGTTATTTCAGCGATTACAGTAGAATAAACCCGATATTCTACCCTATTACCTTTGTTCCTTCAGCGATTACGGTAGAATAAACCCGATATTCTACCCTGTTACCTTTGTTATTTCAGCGATTACGGTAGAATAAGCCCGATATTCTACCCTGTTACCCTTGTTCCTTTAGTGATTACGGAACAATAACAACGGTATTCTACCTTATTAGCATTGTTCTTTCATCAATTAAGGTAGAATAGCTTCTACTTTAAATGTGTTTGATCATTCATTTTCAGGGTATCAATATAATTAGTTCCCAGCACCCCGATATTTTCTAACCCCTTTATTCCAAAACCAAATCGCAAACATAAAAAAAATGATTCCCATTAACGGCGTTAAAAACGCAAACCCACACCACTCTGTCCTCCCTAAAAAATAAGCAGAAGGATAGACCCCAACAAAGGCAAATGGCAAAATCCAAGTTAAAATAAAACGGATTACTCCGTTATAAATATTAACCGGATAACGCCCATAATTCCCGATGTTATAAACCATTGGCATAATATCTGTTCGCGCATCCGACCAAAAGCCGATACTTGCTAATGAAACAAATATTCCTGCATAAATGAGCATGCCGCCAATGACCATCACAATAAAAACAAAAATATCATACCAATGAGGCTGCAGGTCCAAGTTGCTCCCCGCATAAAACATAATGATTAATCCTGTCATAATACCAAATAGAGATTCAAGCTCCATTCTTTCGAGAACAACCTGAAACAAACTATGAATGGGTCTTGTTAAGATTCTGTCCATTTCACCTTTAACTATATATCGATCATTAAAATCCCAAATATTAAAAAAAGCAGAAAAAAGTGCATAAGGAACGAGAAAAAATCCATAAATAAAAATGATCTCATCTTGACTCCACCCACCTAAAAGCTGGGTATGACCAAAAACAACAACAATAAAAATTAAATTCACAGCTTGAAACAAAAGATCAGATACAATTTCAACAACGGCATCCGCCCGGTACTCCAGCCTAGTTTTCATATATTGGCCCATATATTGAAAAAACATCGATACATAAAACATACTTGTTTACCCTCCTTGTACAACAAGCTTTCTCCTAGCCACAACCCACAAAGTCTGAATTGGGATGAGAAGTAATATCGCCCAAATCAATTGGAAGAAAAGCGCATGGAACATCGCGCTTCCTTGTAAACCCTCTGTAAAGATCATGCTCGGAATATAGCTAATTGCTTGAAAAGGTAAAAATCCCATCATATCCTGCGCCCAGCCTGGATAAAAACTAATCGGCAGCAGCAACCCGGAAAATAAATCAATAATGACCCGCTTTGCACGTAATAGTCCAGCAATATTAAAAATGAAAAATGTCATCATACCTGTCAATAAATTGATTTCAGTATTAACAATAAAGCTTAAAACAGTTGAGATTCCAAAGTAGCCCCAAGTACTAAGACTGCTTGAAAAATCGAGTGGGAAAATCAAGCTAACAATCACCATTCCTGGCAATGAGAAAAATAATAAACGGAAAATACCTTCCCCGAGTCCTGACATCATCTTCATCGTTAGATAATTGTACGGTCTAATAAGCTCAACCGCTACTTTCCCATCCTTTATTTCTTGGGCAATTTCACGGTCAATATTATTAAAATAAAAAGCGCGTGCCATCCAGGCCACCGCAATATATGTAACCATTTGGGTGACAGATAAACCCTCAATCGATTGTTTATCCCCATAAATTGCGGTCCATAAAAAATAATAAGCCCCAATATTAATGCTATACACTAAAATCCCGCTATAATAATTAGTCCGGTAAGCGAGCATCATTAAAAAGCGAATCCGAATCATTTCTATATATTTAGACATGATCCGGTACCTTTAGTCCTTGCTCATAAATATTCCGGACTATTTCTTCTGTGGAAATTTCATTGATTTTCATATCGCTAATTTGATTGTTGGCAACCACTCTAGTAATAATCGTTGAAACCGTGTCATCTTGATTACTTACGTTTGCAATCCAACTGTGATCCTGCTCCCCTTTTTGCCAATCAACTTCAAGATCTGTTGTTATTTTTTCTAATTGCTCAATTGTCGTTGGGTATACGAATTGAAACTGGATTTGTTTCCGGTCGCCCCAATTGGAACGGAGATCGACTAAGCTACCATCATAAATAATTTTACCCTCATCGAGCATCACGACTCGCTCACACAATGCTTCAATATCAGATAAATCATGGGTTGTCAGCAATATCGTTGTATTGTATTTTTGATTGATTTCCTTCAAAAACTCTCTGATTTTCAGCTTTACTAATACATCCAACCCAATTGTAGGCTCGTCCAAAAACAATAAGGGTGGATTATGGATCAGGGCTGCCGCCAGCTCACAGCGCATTCTTTGCCCAAGTGAAAGCTTTCTAACCGGCTTATCCAGTAACGGACCGATATCAAGCGTTTCAATCACATGCTCCATGTGATCTTTATATTCCTGATCAGATACCTTGTACACCTTTTTCAGAAGACGAAATGATTCCTGTACAGCAAAATCCCACCATAACTGCGATCTTTGCCCAAAGACGACGCCAATGGTTTGCGTGAACCTTTCTCGTTCCTTGTGCGGATTCATACCGTTCACGCGAACCTTACCTGATGTCGGCTCCAGAATTCCTGTGAGCATTTTAATCGTTGTCGATTTTCCAGCTCCATTTTCACCGATATAGCCGACCATCTCTCCTGGCTTAACTTTTAACGAGACATTCTCAACCGCCGGAACAATTTTGTACTGTCGATTTAAAAGGTCACGAAATGCTCCTTTTAATCCACCGCGGCTTGAATAGGATTTAAATTCTTTTCGCAAGTCTTCAACATCTATAATGTAATCCATTTTTTCTTTCCTTTCTTTTAAAAGAACACATAGATTAGTCTATCCAATTGTTCTATTCAAAACAATAAAAACACTCATGAGCGATTGCTCCAGCCCAGTATGAGAATAGTTGATTGGCATACCTTCTCTTCGCTGTTGCTCCAAAAGGCAGGAGCAAAGGCTCGTTCAGGTATACCAACCGACAATTTTTTTCTCACAGAAAAAGCATTGAAACTTATACTGTCTCAATGCTTGGTTCCGCTTTACCATCATCCAACTGCTGAACACTAAAGAGGTTATAGTAACCCCCTTGTTTTTCCATTAACTCTTCATGGGTACCAACTTCGGTGATTTCTCCATACTCGATTAAAACAATTCGATCCGCATGTGTAATCGTTGCAAGCCTATGGGCTACGATGAAGGTGGTCCGGTCTTTAGCTAATTTTTCAAGGGCCTCCTGAATTAAATGCTCACTTTCTAAGTCCAGAGCAGATGTAGCTTCATCGAGTATTAACAGCGGTGGATTTTTCAAAAATACTCTGGCAATCGCTACCCGTTGTTTTTGACCACCAGAAAGTTTTACCCCTCTTTCACCCACCTTTGTGTCATACCCATCCGGCAGTTCCATGATAAAATCATGTGCATTTGCTGCTTTTGCCGCTTGAATGACTTCCTCGTCGGTGGCATGAGGGTTCCCCATTAATATATTCATTTTCACGGATTCGCTAAATAAAATATTGTCCTGCAAAACCATTCCGATTTTATCTCGTAAACTCCGGGCTTTGAAATCACGAATATCTGTACCGTCTAATAAAATTCTTCCGGATGTTACATCATAGAATCGTGGTATAAGACTTACAAGGGAGGACTTTCCGCCTCCGCTCATGCCAACAAGGGCAATTGTCTCTCCCTGTTTAACATCAAGGGAGAGTTCTTTTAGAACGAGTGGGTCATTGTCATTATATTTAAAGCTTATTTTATCAAAAGTAATCCTGCCTTCTACTTTTTTTAGCTCAACAGCATTTGGTTTGTCCACAATATCATATTCTTCATCGATAAATTCGAAAACACGATCCATTGAGGCAATCGACTGTGTTAATGTTGTAGACGAATTGATAAGACGTCGCAACGGACTATACAATTTATCCATATACAGAACAAAAGCAACCATTGTTCCCTCAGAGATAGACCCTGTAATGACCGCATACCCGGCAAAGGCAATAACAATAAGTGGTGCGATATCCGTTATTGTATTTACAACCGCAAATGTTTTCGCATTCCAGCTAGTATGCTCTAACGCTTTATCCAGGAATTTTTGGTTTTTCTTATCGAATTCCTTTTGTTCATAGTCTTCTAAGGCAAAGCTGCGAATAACTGGAACCCCTTGGACGCGCTCATGTAAATGTCCTTGAACTTCCGCTAACGCCTGTGAGCGAACTCTAGTTAAATGACGTAGTCGTCCGTAAAAATATTTGACGGAAAATCCGTAAAACGGAAATAAAATAATTGCAATAAAAGTTAACTTAACGTTCATCCCAAACATGATCGCAAGCGCAATAAAAATCGTCATCATATCAATCCAAACATTCATTAAACCTGTGATCACAAACGACTTTGTTTGTTCTACATCATTAATTACTCTTGATATGACCTCTCCGGCTTTTGTATTTGAATAATAACGGAGACTAAGTTTTTGAATATGTGAAAATAACTGATCACGGATGTCATATAAAATCTTGCTGGAAACCCATTGCGCATAATATTGGCGGTAATATTCGATCGGTGGGCGCAAAACCAAAAATATCAGAAACGCGATTCCCATCATCACAAACAGTTCATGAATTTTATCATCAGTGGCCATTGTTTCATTACTAATAATGTCATCAAGTACGTATTTTAAAATTAATGGCATAAGTAGAGGTATACCAAATTTCAATAATCCAATAATAATCGTAATCACAATTTTCGATTTATATGGATAAACAAATTTCATATACCTTTTTATACTATCCAGAATAAAACACCCCCTAATCAGAAAAGCGTAAGCGCCCTGGTTAGCGACGTATAAACTGGAGCACATCGACTGAGATAAAGGAAACACTAATCGCAACGCGATTAGATGTTGACTTATCGTAGGGAGGTGGGCGAAGTTTACTAGTCGCTGGGCGCTAGAGCTAGACACGTATGTGCAACTTTTGATATGTATAAACTAAAACAGTAGGGGCTGCATATCAACAGCCCCCTTAACTTTATTCAGCAGAAGTCCCACACTTCCATCAGCAGTGGGATGCAATGTATTCCCATATTCAATTTAGTGTTGGTTCAAACCCCTACTGAATAAAGTTAAAGCCTCCGGCGGATGCCTCAGATTTTCAGAGGTAGCTTTTCGAGCAAGCTCGAAAAAATCTGGGCACAAATACGCCAAGGCGTATTTGATTTATATACCATTATGTACTTTTAAGAACGATACGTTAAATATCTCTCATACCAATTATCTATAAAATCAGGTGCAAACGGACCTTTCCGCTCCCGAATCCACCTGATTAAATCATTCATGTTTTTCTTAAGAATATAATCAATTTCCATTGGGTAATTCATTTGCTTACTATGGAGCTCATACTCGTCCTCATCCAAAATATTAAAGGTCATGTCGGGAAATACTTTAATATCCAAGTCATAATCAATATATTTTAGAACCTGATCATCCCAAGCAAAAGGTGAGCTAAGATTACAATAATAATACACACCATCTTCGCGAAGCATACCGATAATATTAAACCAGTGGTCAGCGTGAAAATAGCAGATAGCAGGCTCTCTTGTGATCCATGTTCTTCCATCTGATTCCGTTACAAGTGTACGATCATTGGCACCAATTGCTACAGTTCGGTTCCCTTTTAACAAAGTAGTTTCTTCCCAAACACGGTGTATAGTCCCACTATGCTTATAGCTTTGTATTTGTATTTTACTTCCTGCCTTGGGGACAAACATACTATCTTTCCTTTCTCTACGAATAAGCAACTTACCCACTTTTATACTATATTATAACGGTTTACCACCTAATTTAAAACTATTCTTATTTAAAAATTTCCAAAAGAGGTATAATTTTTTACCCGTCGAGATAAAACTGTACCAGTAAAAGAAGCTAAAATTTGTTGGAATAACATTCCAATTATAACCGGAACAGCAACTGCTGCCGGGAAATAGGTAATCGCTATAACAGCTCCAGCGCTAATATTTCTCATCCCGCCATTATAGATAAGGGCGATTTGGATATCGGTTTCTTCATTAAATATCTTTGCAATAAACCCACTGATTATATATCCTGAACACGCAACTATAAATACAATCGCTGTAATGAATAACAGCTTTGCATTTATTTCTTTAAAATAAGGAGCAATGACGGCACCGTTCAGTCCGACAACCAACCCTAAGCAAATTTTCGAAAACGGTTCAAGCTTCGGTTTGAGAACTTTATTAATTTTCCCTTTTGTTGCTTCATTCAATAGCATTCCGGCAATGGATGGGAGAACAATCATCCAAATTAATCCTTGCATGATTTCCATGCCATTCATATGAACCGTTGTTCCAAAAAATAAATGCAGGATTGTTGGTACAACAAAAGGTGAAATAAGTGAATCAATAAGAATAATAGCGAGCGTTAAGATCACATTGCCTTTATAAATTGTAACCCATACTAAACTGGACACCCCCGTTGGAATTAAAAAAGCTAGTACCAGCCCAATGATCGTGTTGGGATCTTCCGGAAAGGCTACATGCCCAACGCCAAAGGCAAATAATGGCATAATAAGATGCAAAACGGCTAAGCAAATAAAAAGTGGACGAGGATATTTGATGACGGTTTTTATATCCGCAAATTTTGAATTTAAACTCCCCGAAAACGTCATAAAAGCAAACAACCATGGTACTAAAAATGCATATGGTTTGAACGTTTCAGTAAAAAGTATACCGATTATAACACTAGTGGGTGTCATAATCGGCATGAATTTCAATAATACTTTATTTAACATTTCTAGCATTTAAATAAATCCTCTCGAATTGGAAATAACTGCAAAATACTGCTCTATGTTTTTATTATACTACTATTTTTTCACTATAGCATTAGACGATTATTCCAGAAAAGAAAAAGCATTCCCCTCATCCGAGACGAAGGGAATGCTTTTGGTGTTTACTACTCAGTAATATTAGTTGTGCTTTGGTTTTTGTTTTGCTGTGATTGAGCATTTTGCTGTCTCACTTGTTGTACATCAGTTTCGCTGCCGAATTCTGTTCCGAATTGGCCAGCATTTGCACCAGCACCTGCTGATTGTGCGTTTTGTTGTTTTACATTTTGAATATTAGTTCCGGAAAAACTATTTCTTTTTGCCATTGTAGGCACCTCCAAAGTAAATTTACAAGCCTCTGTTTGACTTGCACGAGTATATTTTGTTCAGTTGTCTATTTTATATACGGAAAATTTTTATACATTTTTGCTGAATAAAATACACTGATCAATTAAAGAATAAAGGAGGAAAGAATTTAAAAGGAGGCCAAATATTTATGTATGCTGGTCGTGATATGACAGAATTATCAATGATGTCCATGCAGCAATGGGATGATAGCGAGTTAGCCTATTTCCATAAATCACTGCAGCAAATGGCACCTTATTTAAATATTGAAGGAGTAACAATAAGAAACGATATCATCAGAGAAATAGAAACACGTGGAGGCCTGGATGGCTAAAATGCAAATTAACAGAAAAAAGGCGGAGAGGTTATCAGCCTCTTTCCGCCTTTTGCTTTTATATGTTTTTTTCTATTCGATATAAATCCAGGCATCACCGAACCAGGTGTAAATATGGTGCCAGTTGCCAATTTGTTCAAATGATTTTACTGTTTGCGGATTTAATGCTCCGACCGTAACAGCCGTCACATTTGGTGAAGCATATAAGGAGGTTACTGTCGTTAATGCCACTTTCATTTCTTTCTTTACAAGTTGACCTTCAACAGTACTTCCTTTTGAAATCCAAGCATCCCCAAACCAGGTATAAATATGGTACCAGCCGTTATCCGTTTCCTCAAAAGCTGTAACGGTTTGTGCAGCTATTTTAGCCTTTTCATAGCCCTTATATTGAATAGGCTTTTCATACAAACTCTTTTCAGAAAATACGGTTACTTTTTTATCGACTTTTTCAATCTTAGGTAATTTAACATTTAAGCGATGATCTAATGCAATGGATTGGAAATCTTTATTTTCATGTGTGATTAACACCGTTGTTCCTGTAGAAAGTTGATCAAATAACCAGCGCACATCCTCATTATGCATACGAATGCAACCAGCGCTAACATACTTACCTATCGACCTTTCGTTGTTGTTGCCATGGATTCCATACGTATTTCCCCATGTTCCTGGTACATCCAAGCCCATCCAGCGGTCTCCAAGTGGGTTTTTCGGTGAACCACCAGGAATCTTTTCTTTATAATAAGGACGGTTTTTCACTTTGTTAATAATTTTAAATGTACCTTCCGGTGTAAGCTTCCTGCTTTTCCCTGTTCCAACATCAAAAACCCTCACTAATTCCCCATCTTTAAAATAAGCCAGTTCATTAACTGCCTTATTGATAATAAGGTAGGAGCTTGCTTCCTTTTCTGCTGCTTGGATTGCTTTCATCGGCATGAACATTACAGCAATTAAACTGAAAATAATTAATGAATAAAGACCCTTTTTTACCACTACCCATTCCCCTCTCTTTACCTTCTCTTTATAGACTCTATGGGCATTCTATGTGGATAAAACTCTATTCATTACTATAATCTTATTATACAGGATATCTTTACCATTGGATTTCAGAAATAATTTTTTTGTATGACACTGGAAATGGGAGTTTAGACAATTCTTCTCTTGAAACAAACTGGGTGTTATCGTCTTTTGGTAAAGAATCGTCCGTATAAGCCTGGTATACATCAATTTTCCAAACTAAATGGGAAAACTCATGCTTTAAATTCATAAAATGGTCGCCAACCGTCACATCCAAATTGTATTTTTCTTTCATAAATTTTTGTATCTGTTCAATTTGTCCGTACATACTATTTAATTGTAGTTCATGGTTTGGAAGTTCCCATAAATTTGCTAAGAGCCCTTCGTTTGGTCTTTTTTGAACTAATATTTCGCCGGCTTTATTTTTTAATATTAAGGCAGTGAGAAAAACCTCTCTCACCTTTTTTTTCGTCGTTTTAAATGGAAGTTCATGTTGAATACCTTCGCTAAAGGCCCGGCAATGATTTTGAACCGGACATAATAAACAGGAAGGGGATTTCGGTGTACAAACTAACGCTCCTAATTCCATCAAGCTTTGATTGAATTCGGAAGGCTGGTCAACCGAAATAATTTCTCTCACAACATTTTCAAATAACTTTCTCGTACTCACTTTTGCAATATCATCTTTAATCAAAAGAATTCGTGATAATACCCGCATTACATTGCCATCAACGGCAGGCTCCGGAATATTATAGGCAATGCTTAAGATCGCACCTTGAGTATAAGGTCCGACACCTTTTAGCTTTGATAATTCTTCCACATTATCGGGCACTTTCCCGCCATATTCAGCGACGACTTCTTTCACAGCGCTTTGAAGATTACGTGCTCTTGAATAATAACCCAAGCCTTCCCAAGCTTTTAATACATGTTCCTCTTCAGCACTTGCTAAGCTTTCTGGTGAAGGGAATTTTTCAATAAAATTATTAAAGTATGGAATCACGGTTTCCACTCTTGTTTGCTGCAGCATAATTTCTGATACCCAGATTTTATAAGGGTCTTTATCCTGCCTCCAAGGTAAAATCCGCTGCTCATTTAAAAACCATTGAACAAGATCGTTTTGAAATTGGAATTTATCAAAATTATTTAATATTTTTTCTAATTTAGATTCCACAGAAATACCTCCACGGTGTTAAAATAAGAGTATAGGATACAAAAATTTGTAAATTGTTTTACAAATTAAAACCCACCTTTTGAAGTATAATACAGGTGAACTAATTATTTTCATAGTAAAAAACATAGGTAGGAGGCTTAACTAATGGACACAGGCACCCACGTTGTCATGGGTATTGCTCTAGGAGGCTTAGCAACCCTCGATCCTGTTGTTGCGAACCATGATATTACTGCTCAGGCGGTATTATTCGGGACACTTATTGGTTCACAAGCACCTGACTTGGACACAATCATGAAGTTAAGGAATAACGCTAAGTATATTCGAAACCACCGAGGTATCACTCATTCCATTCCTGCAGTACTTTTATGGCCTTTATTAATAACAGGCATTATTTACGCTTTTTCACCAAGCTCTGATTTATTTCATTTATGGGTTTGGACATTTATTGCCGTCATCTTGCATGTTTTTGTTGATATTTTTAATGCATATGGCACGCAGGCGCTCCGGCCATTCTCAAAAAAATGGGTAGCCTTAGGTATTATTAACACGTTCGACCCATTTATCTTTTTTGCCCATATTGTTGGTATTGCCATTTGGCGTTACGGGACGCACCCGGGTTACACTTTCTTAGGTGTCTATATCGTTTTAATCGGCTACTACTTAGTTCGTTACAATACGAAAAGGTTACTTATTCGTAAAGTTAAAGAGCATATTCCTGATGCGACACAAATCATTATTTCACCTACCTACCGGTTTAACCAGTGGCATTTGGCTATATCGAGTGAAACTAGATTTTATGTTGCACGTGCTGTTAATAATGAAATTAATTTTTTAGATGAATACGAAAAAGTTCCAGTTCCTGACACACCAGTTATGAAAGCAGCGATGGAGGATGAAAATCTTTCAGCCTTTTTATCGTTTTCGCCGGTTTACCGCTGGGAAATTGATGAATACAATGACCATTATGAGGTGCGATTTATTGATTTACGATACCGCTCTAAAGGATACTATCCATTTGTGGCAGTTGTCCAGCTTGATCAGGATTTAAATATTGTGAGCTCCTATACAGGTTGGATTTTCAGCGAGGAAAAATTAATGAAGAAATTAGTAATTGCTCCGGAGAATTAAGGTTCATGAATTGATCCATACTATGTAATGGATGTTCAAAAGGACATTCACTACAGGTAAGGAGGCGTTCCGAATGGTCCGGAATAAAGAAAACAATTTTCCTTCCCATATGAACATTAAAGGTGAGCCACGTGCTAAAGCAAAATATTCTTCACTAAGAGCAAACGGGCAAATCAATACTCATCCACAAGAACGTATGCGTAAGTCGAACGAAAACCGTCCACAAGAGTAATGAACTAAGGAGGATGATTTTTCATGACTAAACATAAAAAGTTCTATGACAATCTATATACGAATCCTTTTATAAAAGGACATGCAAATCCAAAGCATGCCTGGAGCCAAGTAAACGGTGAGACCATGGAACCGCTAAATACGTTTATTTTACATCGACAAACGAGAAAGCAGTCTTAATAAGAAAAGCGGAAGCGCCTTGTTCATCGCCGTACAAACTGGAGCACTTCGCAGTGAGATAAAGGAAACACGACGAGGTACGAGTCGATGTTGACTTATCGTAGTGGAGGAGTGTGAAGTTTGCTAGGCGATAGGCGCTGAAGCTAGACAATGATGTAAAACCAGAGAAGCCATTACTTCTCTGGTTTTATTAATAATGAAATCGGTATTCCTTCTTCTTCCTTACTTCCCTCACGGAATCCCCACGCAAATACACCTTTCAAACGATCAATTTTAAAAAGCACTCCTGGAGCTCCATCAATTTCATAAACTTCACCAGGTTGGAAATTGCTTGGACTTAAAAGATAAGCTTTAGCCATCGCGATTTTTCTTTCATAAACGGAATATTCACTTACCATACCCATCTGTTCCGCTTTTCTAGCTTTTTCTTGAAACTTGCCAATTTCAAGCTTTATTTCATATTCTGACATTTCACTAAAACGTTTCTCCATTTTTCCCACTCCAGCTCATTTCTAATACTATAAGAAAGTATAAGTTTTTAAGGATTATAGTATAAGAAAAGACATCGATATTTGCCATTATGGGCAAATATCGTGTTTTTCTAATCTTTTGTCTAGCTCCAGCGCCCAGCGACTCGTAAACTTCGCTGAACGGGCTTCCGCTTTTCTAATTTCCAAGATGGAATGTCTCATATGTTG
>JAEWMK010000231.1 GCA_023457235.1 Bacillota bacterium | reverse complement strand
ATTATGTCCCCTTCATAATATTAATTAGGTAAAACCCCTCCTTCCATTCTTTTATAAAGAACAAACACATAAATTGAATCGAAACGTTCTTTATATAGAACGCATATTCAAAGTATACTCTATTTATTAATATTATGTAAAGCCAATGAAATTAAAAGAGTAGGATGGTCCCAAAAAAAGAGAACTCAAAATTGAGCCCTCTTAATCAAAATTATACGTCCAAAAGCGTTCAGTGCTGATCCATGCTAGTGCATCCGGATCCTTGTTCAGCAGTTTTTCAGACAAATTTTCCATTACTGCACTTGTTTGAGTTTCGTGAGCTAGAATGCAAGTAATTTTTTTATCTTGAACTGAAGTAATATCCACGACTAAATCTGGTTCACCTATTTTTTCAACACAGTCATTCGAAAATGCCATGCATTGTAATTTAGGGCGTGCTTCTTTAGGCATTTGTTTCATCGCATGAACA
Organism: Bacillota bacterium; assembly: GCA_023457235.1. Lineage (GTDB taxonomy): Bacteria > Bacillota > Bacilli > Bacillales > Bacillaceae_J > Schinkia. The sequence goes on along the minus strand of JAEWMK010000231.1, from coordinate 4,619 downwards.
ACAGCTGCCCCTGTTGCATCATGGTCTGGGTGGACACTATAGCCCGGATAAAATGAAATCACTAGTGAAGGGTTTACCTCCTCGATAATCGCTCGAAAACGGTTGGCCAGTTCATCGATGTCCTCGAATTCCAATGTTTTATCACGTAAACCGAGCATCCTTAAATCGGTAATACCAATAGCATTAGTAGCATTTATAAGCTCATTTTTTCTAATTAATGGAAGTGTTTCACGATTTGCAATCGGCGGATTCCCCATATTACGTCCCATTTCACCAAGGGTACAGCAAGCATAAGTAACAGGTGTCCCTTTTCCACTATGTAAGCTGATTGTTCCTGACGCCCCAAATGCCTCATCGTCTGGGTGCGGAAGAATAACTAAAACATGCCTTTCCATGGCTAACCACTCCTCTCTAAAATGGGTCCTTGCTTAGCTGACAGGCTACGGCAAGTTTGCCGTTAGCATCATGCCCCGCTAATAATAGACGATTTTTTTCATCGACTTCCCAGTGGGTTAAGCCTTCTGCATATACCCATCCGATCTCCATTTTCATGCCAACACGATAGGGTCCGTTCCCTGTGATTTTGGCATGCTTATAACGAATTAATCCGTTCCGAATATAAGCTCCCACTGTCATAACAGATTGGTCTTTATGGGAAGCATAGGCACCATTTGTTGTTTCTAAATGTAAATAAAGATCTTGGTCATTGAATTCATCGAGTTTGTTTTGTACTTCCGAAGGGTTAAATGGTTTCAACTGTGATCCTCCTTCAAGTTAGTGTTGTTTATTATTTTAATCTTACTAAAAAGTTCTAGGAAGACTCAACAAAAAAGCCTTGTATTTCTTTTTATCCTATAGTGAGGCTAAACCAGCTGCTATTTTTATTTTTGCTTGATGGTCATGATCGACTAAACCATCCTTATGTCTAGTGCTGTTTTTAAAATGTATATCAAAATGGCCGTTAAAATTATTTTCAGCCTTTATGTACTCGACATCATGTGGCATAGAGCTCATAGACCCGGCTAGCTTTCGGCCATCGACTTCAACTATTACAGGTCTTGTTTTCCATGAATAAGTTCCGCCCCATACTTGTTTAATAATAGCGGCATCGTTGGCTGTTAACGGCTCATTATCGGCGTGGTTGGCTCCTGTTGTTCTTTTGATCATAAATGATTTTCCAGTTTGCATATCGGTTACTTTAGCAACCTTCCCTATCGAAAAAACATATTGGGCTTCCGTCCACCAATCTAAATATTCCCCATGATTCGGACTTACGGTTTTCTGTCTAGGTACATGATGGACGGGAATTAGAATATTCTGCCCTTCAAATAATGGACTAGTCATCGTCATATTATTGACCTTTAAAAGTTCGTACATGGGGGCACCATATTTCACTCCTAAATCCCAGATATTATCTCCTGGTTGAACAGTATAGGTAATCGTGGAGACTGAATCTGTCCCTTGATTCGTGTTTGAGGTCTCCATTGAGGACATTCCTGGGATTTTTAAATCTTGTCCGACATTTAATGTATCACTAGTTAAATGATTTATTTGTTTTAGATCATTTACAGTGACACCATACTTTTGGGCAAGTCCCCATAAGGTGTCGCCCGCAGCTACTTCATGCGTTTTTTCATTTAAAGGTGAGTTAATGGTGACGGTTCGGGTTGCTTGTCCCAATCAACATTGAGGCCAAGTGACTTGCTGATAAAACGTAAAGGAACCATAACCGTACCATCTATATTAATGGATGGAGGGATCGACATTTGCTCCCCGTTCACACGAGCAACCGAAGAGCCGACTGCGAAGGCAATTTGAATGTTATCTTTCTCGATGCCGACTGATTTCGAGTCTTCGTTCCACCAAACAATGGCACCATAAGCCTCAGAAACACTACGAATTGGAATAAAAGTAGACCCATTTCTAATAACGGGCTCCCTAGGGAAAGATAAGACATTTCCATCTAAAATGACCTTTACCCCAGCGGATTGTTGCTGGGGTTGGTTGTTGCTTGAAATATTGGCAGCATACGTTGATTCCGCTTGTTCTGTTAATGGGATTGATGCAATTAAAAGAGAGCCAAACATTACTTTTGCAATTTTTGCATGTAGGTTTGGCTTAAGCTTACACCGGATATAGTTTCGAACCTCTACCTCCAGCGTTTTATTATTAATTTTTTGTTCATTTAATCCTAATTCTTGTGCAAATTCAGTCAAATTAGGATCTATATATAAAAGAATAGTTGTTCCATCTGGGGTCTCAACGATTTTATGTTTTATGAAAAAATCCATAAAAATCACCTCTTGATTATTATGGACTATTTAGTTCTCACCATTCTCAATATCACTAAGGGCTTCTACATCCAAAATTCTAATCTTGCGCTGGCCGGACATAGAAATCAGACCTTGGTCTTGGAAGGAAGACAAACGTCTGCTTAACGTTTCGCGTGTCATTCCCATATAGGAAGCGAGGTCTTTTTTACTCATTGGCAAGGTAATTTCTTCATTACCTGCTGATAACTCTAATAAGTATGATGCCAAACGTTTTTCAGAATCCTGAGAGCTAATGCTTTCGATATTTTTTTCCGTATCGTTCAATCTTCTGCTGAATTCTTCAATAATTTTTAATGAAATCGTTGGATTAGATAACAACATCTCTTTCATCTCGGATTTATGGATAGCACAAATTTCAGTATCCTTCAGTGCTTCGGCATAGCTTGTTAAGGATTCATCAGTAAAAAGTGCTAGCTCCCCCATGAAGTCACCTGGCTCCATGATCCGAATTAATTGCTCTTTCCCTGATTCGGACAGGCGATATATTTTCACCTGTCCCTTGTGTAAAATATATAAATGCTCTGAAGGTTCGCCAGCCCTGAAGACCATTTCCCCTTTTTTAAATGTTTTCGTTTTGCTTGTTTTGACAATTTCAAGCATCTCATCATATTGCAAATGATTAAAAATCGGGACAATCGATATACAAAGGCTTTTCATATCTTGATTATTTTCATCGTGATGATGACAGCAATGTTCCATTCAAAGGGCTCCTGTTCTTTTTATTCGTTTTCCTGAAATAGACAAGTCTTAAGGCATTCATAATGACAATTAATACACTTAATTCGTGGATCAGCATACCGGATGCTAGGAAGACTTGTTTAAGCAGTACACCAACTAATAGAAAAATGACCGTAGCCACCGCGAAAAACATATTTTGCTTCATATTTCTGATTGTTGCTTTTGCTAATCTATGGGCTTCTGATAATTTTTCCAGCTTATCCGCCATGATCACTACGTCGGCAGTTTCCATTGCGACATCCGTACCTGTTCCACCCATTGCAAAGCCAATGTCAGCTGTTGCAATCGCTGGAGCATCATTTATACCATCTCCTACCATTGCAACATTAAATCCATTATTTTTCAACTCTTTTATCTTATTTACTTTATCTTCGGGGAGAAGCTCTGCAAATACACCATCAATCCCAAGTTGGTTTGCTACTTTTTCTGCCACATACTTGTTGTCACCAGTCAGCATATAGATTTGTTTAATTCCACTTTGTTTTAAACTTTGAATACTTTTTGCCGCCTCCGGACGGATTTGATCTGCTATGGAAATAGCACCAGCTATTGTTTTGTTCGCAGCAACGAAAATAGCCGTATACCCTTTCTTTTCCTGGTCAGTAGCGTATTGTTCGGTTTCCGTGGCTGTGGTCACTTGATTGGCTGCCATCCATTTGCGATTCCCAATTAACAGATGATTGTTATTTACGGTTGCCCCAATCCCATTTCCTTTAATAACTTCGAAATGAGTTGGTTTATGGACTAAAGGCAGACCTCTTTTATAGGCTTCTTTTACAATTGTTTGTCCTAAATGATGCTCTGAAATAATTTCAGCTTCAGCAACCATTGTTAAAAAACTGTTTTCATTCACCCCATATGTTTTAATGGCCGTAACTTCAGGTTGTCCTTTCGTTAATGTTCCTGTTTTATCGAACACAAAGACATCTATTTTTGCCAGCTTTTCCATGACGTCTCCGCCTTTAATGAGAATACCCTTAACAGCTCCATTTCCAATACCGGCGACAATGGACACTGGGGCGGAAATAACTAAGGCGCCCGGACAGGCTATAACCAGGAAGGTTAATGTTAGTTCGATATCCTTAGTAAATATATATACGATAATCGATAAAATTAAGATGGCAGGTGTGTAAAAGGATGCGAATTTTTCAAGAAACTTTTGTGTTTTGGCTTTCGATTCCTGTGCTTCCTCTACAAGCTCTATGATCTTTGAAAATGTTGTATCTTCGCCTGCTTTTTCGGCAATGACCTCAATATACCCGTTATCGATAATCGTTCCACTAAAAACAGTGTCGTTTATTTGTTTGCGGGCAGGAACAGATTCTCCTGTGATTGCTGCTTCGTTCACAAATGCTTGTCCAACGATGACTTTTCCATCAATTGCAATTTTTTCTCCAGATTGAATGAGGACCAGGTCCCCCTCTTCCACTTCATCAGCCGGAATTACAACCGTTTTTCCGTCTCTAATTATTGTTGCTTCTAGTGGTGCCATATCCATTAATGATTTTAATGATGATCGTGTTTTTTCCAGACTGCGGGCTTCTAGGT
>JAEWMK010000230.1 GCA_023457235.1 Bacillota bacterium | reverse complement strand
ATAATGGACTCGCTTAAATTATGCAGTCTTCTAATATTTCTACTTCCTTTAGCATAAAAGACATTTAAAAACTGGACCATTGTTGTAAATATGATCGGAGAATCCCAATTATCTTTGGCTAGTTTTAATTTCTGTTGCACACTCATCCTACCTGATTGGCTTTCGTCATCAATATTAGTATCATCAATAACATTTGAATGATGTTCTAATATATTTCCGTCATCCAATAATATTTTTCGAACCTCTTCAGCATTTTGTTCAATGATTGTTGTAAAAGGAACAACATAAATAACTCGCTTTTTGTTATACTTTATAGCATGCTTTAACGCATACCTTAAGCTAGCCAATGTCTTGCCACCACCAGTAGGAATTGAAAGTGTATAAATTCCAGACGGGTTTTCTGCAAATTTCTCACATTGATTAGACATCTCTGTTCTTAAAAGATTAATAGGTGTATTAGCTTTCGGATGCGATTTATACGAATTCATTTTTTTCATTAATCTTTGATAGTACGTATCAAATAATTCCTGGTAATCAACATTAGTTTCGGTTTCAGTTGTCTTATTTTCTTCAAATAATCTTGTATTGGTTCGGTCAGCATCAATTAACACACTGAAGATAAATTTGGTTAAAAACATCAATTGCTTTTCATTATGTTCTGATGACTCTTTTGCGAGAAATTTTTCAACTTCAGTAGCAGCATTTTCAACATAACTATCAAATTCAGATTTATTCATAACATTGTTAAAAAAGTATTGCTTAGTCGTTTCAAAATTCGTTATTTCCTTATCACGTACTCTACTTAAATAATTTGATTCTAAATTGGGATTTAAAAAATCTTGAAGATATGAATGGTGTGAAATAATTGCATTTCCAACAATTTCAGCGACTATCCCTTTATACCGAGAAATATTGTCTGTATGGAAAAACTCATATAAAAGTTTACCACCTGCAGTTGAATGATCAACACTTCCTCTTTTAGGTGGAGCATCGGGATTTTTTACCGCTTCCAAAATGTAATCTCTAAATTCATTTGAGCATTTTCCCAAGTCATGAAGTACACCAGCAAGACCAGTAAGATGTTTTACACCAAGCTTTTCCCCAAAAGATTCTGCTAAGTTTTTTACTTCTAATAGATGCTGTTCAACAGTTTGTATTTGGTTATCATTTTCACGAATATGAGCAATAAAAGTCATCTTTTCCCTCCATATTAAGATGAATTTTTTTAGTAAAATTCCAGACTGAAGCATTTATGCATAATTCATCATTTTACAACTGTAATATTAATACAATTTTCGGTACACTTCTCCAAATCCCTTCACTTTTATATTACATTTCGAAAAATTGTCATAATTCATGGAGACATTTTTCTATAGATTTTGAAAGAGAAAATGCTAATAACAAAGGTGAATTTATAAAGTCTATTTTGGAGAACTTCTGGAAGATATAAACTAATTCGACGTTTTGCCCTAAAAAAAAACAAGCACCACCATTAGAGTTTTGCTACTCTTAATTAGTAGTACTTGCTATTACATTTATAAAAAATATTTACCCAAACACAACCGTCTTATTCTTATAAGGAATAACCCTATCTTCCAAATGCCAAGCAACTGCTCTTGCTAGTACACTACGCTCAACAGAGCGGCCGATTCGTTTTAAATCTTCGGCATTGTAGCTATGGTCAACACGTTGCACACCCTGCTCGATGATTGGTCCTTCGTCTAAATCATCTGTTACGTAATGCGAAGTTGCACCAATGATTTTTACTCCTCTATCGTAAGCACGTTCATATGGTCTCGCTCCGATGAATGCCGGTAAAAATGAATGATGGATATTGATTATTTTTAATGGTTGAGCGGCGATGAACTCTGGTGAAAGAATTTGCATATACCGTGCCAACACAGATACATCTATTTTATATTCCTCTAGCAGTTTTAATTGTTTTTGTTCAGCTTCCGGCTTAGTTTCTTTTGTCACCGGGATATGGTAAAAAGGAATCCCAAATTGTTCTACTGTTGGGCCTAAATCAGAGTGGTTACTGATCACAACAGGAATATCCGCAACTAAGTCTCCAGCTTGCCACTGCCAAAGTAGTTCCATTAAGCAATGATCTTGTTTCGATACAAATATCGCCATTTTTTTGATGTGATAGGCATACGCAAAATGCCAATCCATCTTAAACTTTTCTCCAATAATAGAAAATTCCTCTTCCAAATGTTCTTCTCGTCCAGATAGATTCGACAATATAAATTCTACTCTCATAAAGAAGCGTCCGCCACCTTCTGGATCTATCGAATACTGATCCGATTGCAGAATATTAGCTCCATGATCAAATAAAAATTTTGATACGGCTGCTACTATACCAGGTTGGTCTGGGCATGATATTAACAATCGTGCTTTATCTTTATTATTTTGTTGAAATAGCTCTATCTTTCGTTGTCTTAAGTCTGTCATGTTTACCTCCAAAGTCAATATCTTTTTTCGCTTTTAATATTCATTATTTTTACTTAATGAAGTACGAACAAATTATACATTAATAACACGCAAATACCTATTTTAATGGCTTTGACATTCTTGATTTTTTATTTTATTATCATTATTGATAATGATAACATAAGGTGATTACACATGAAAAACTCTAAAGCTAAGTTAATTCTCCACCCTGTTCGAATGAAAATTATTCAATCACTGCTAGGTGGACAGAAGTTAACAGTACAGCAAATGCTTGATATTCTTAAAGACGTACCGCAAGCCACACTTTACCGTCATCTCAACAAGCTAGTGGAGGCAGACGTCATTTGTGTTGTAGAAGAGCATCCAGTTCGAGGAACTATTGAGAAGGTTTATGCAGTCAATATGCAAAATGCAAATGTTACAGCGGAAGATTTAAAGCATACAACAAAGGATGAGCACCTTAACTATTTCCTTACTTTTTTAATGAATTTGCTTGGTGACTTTGAACAGTACCTTCAAGGCGAGCAACTTGACTTCTATCAGGACGGTGTCTCCTATCGTCAAGCACGACTTCATTTAAGTGAGGAGGAATTCATTGAATTTGTAATGGACATTCGAAACGTTTTTGAAAATGCAGCACAAAAAACGCCTTCACCTGAACGAAAGGCAAGAAACATCGCAACGATCATAATACCTGAGAACAAGAAATAGAAAATTTTTTTAAGTTATTATTATCATTTTTGAGAATAATATAAAATATCAAGGAGGAATTTTTTATGGTTTCACAAATTCAAATGGCTGGTATGGTTACTCAGCTATTAATTTCATTGGTATTTCCAATTGTTATACTAATTTTTCTTTTAAGAAAAAGATCTTTATCATGGAAATCGTTCTGGATTGGAGCTTTAATTTTTGTCGTCTTTTCGCAGGTATTGGAAAAACTTCTGCATATTGCAGTAATCGATCCTTCAGGTCC
>JAEWMK010000229.1 GCA_023457235.1 Bacillota bacterium | reverse complement strand
TATATCACCAAAAAGTTTAGCTTCAAGTGATAGCCCTTCAGACAAGCTTAATCCGACCCCTTGATTTACTGCTTTTTTTGCTGCTTGCACTGCAATCGGCCCATTACGCAATATTTTGTTGGCCCACATGATTGCTTCCTCTCTTACATTTCCTTCCGTAATAGCTTCTATTAATCCAATCTGATATGCATCATCTGCCTGTAAGAACTCCCCTGAGAAAATCAACTGTTTTGCTTTTCCAAGCCCAATTAACCTAGGTAATCGCTGCGTTCCACCATATCCGGGAATAATCCCTAATTTTACCTCCGGCAATCCGAACTGAGATTTTTTAGTTGCAATTCTGAAATCACAGGCTAATGCCAGTTCAAGACCTCCTCCCAAAGTAAAACCATCAATTGCTGCTATTACAGGTTGTTTTAAATCTGAAATTTTTTGAAAAACGGACTGACCATTTACACAGATTGCTTCACCGGTTTCTTTCCTAAGCTCAGGAAATTCTCTTATATCAGCACCTGCGATAAAAGCTTTGTTTCCTTCACCAATGATAATAACTACATCCACATCATGATTAACTTCATCTAATACTGCCGATAAGTCTTCTAAAACCTCCCTATCTAGAGCATTTACTGGGGGTGAATCAATAGAAATAAAACCGATCTTGTTCTCAACTGAATACTTTACCTTTGACATCTTTGTCACTCCTTTTTCACCTCTTTTGAAAGCTCACACTATATATTGCAACTTCTGTGCCAACTTTTAGATTACCGTTATAGCGAGATTTTCATCTTTTTTTTGAATCCTATTGTTTCTTCTTCGAAACAACATTGTTTCCATTGTTTATTTTTGTTACCCAAGGGAACAGAACAGAGAGTAAATGTAGAAAGAGCTAGGATCTCCTAGCTCTTTTTGGTTAAATCGATAAACAAACTAATATTATTGCGTTTTCCTCGGTTTAAATTTCGGTTTTCTTTTTTCAACAAAGGAAGCAACACCCTCTGGAAAATCATAGGCATCTACAAACTTCGTATCTTCCCCCCAAAATTTTTGGATCGAATTAATATTTGTTGCTACAGCCCTTTTAATAGCAAGCAATGATGATGGTGATTGCTCACTGATGATTTTGCCTTTAGTCATTGCAAAACGATCTAATTGTTTCTCTGAAACCAAGTAATTTAACATACCGTACTCATATGCCTCTTCCGCATTGAAAATTCTACCGGTATAAACTAAATCCTTTGTTCTTGCTGGTCCAATTAGATCTACTAGCCTTTTAGCAAATTTATTATTTAACGTAATACCTAGTTTCCCAACTGGAATTCCCATCTTTGCATTTTCAGAACCGATCCTAATATCACAGGCTAGCGCTAATTCTAATCCGGCTCCCATAGCAGGACCATTTATTACCCCTACAGTAGGTATCGGTAAATTTTCAAATGTAGATATTGCTTGTTCCATGTGCACAAATGCTTCCTCAGCCTCGTCTAAAGACATTTGGTGAAATTCTTTAATATCAGATCCTGCTGTAAATTGAGTGCCTGAACCTCGCAGCAATACAACTTTATTTTTCGGATTTTCTAATATTTTTTTACCAACAACATTTAGTTCTTTCCACATTTTTGAAGTAAGCGCGTTCTTTAAGTGGGGTCTATAAATGGTGATAATTGCCATTCCCGCAGATTCTTGCACAGTTATTTTTGCCTTTGATTCAATTCTTTTAATTTTAACCTTCACCTTAATCACCTTTTTCTAGATTAGTATTTACGGAAAAATCTCTTTTCATCTTAAATTACTAAGCAAGAATCATGCCATTTAATAATTTAATATTTTCAGAAGAATGTTGTTTACAAATAGATACAAATATATTTCCGATAGATACAAAACCATGTAAAAAAGAAACAATCATATTGATTGGTTTAAGTAATTCCATATTTTTTTAACTTTGAATAGAATGCTTTTCTGCTAATCCCCAATTTTTTTATTGCTTCAGTACGGTTCTTGCTACTTTCCATTACTTCAATTAATTTTTTCTTTTCGGTTGATTCAAGAAGTTTGTTTAAATCTTGATCACTAGGTGAGGCATTTATTCGTACTTGAGAGGAGGAATATTGATGATTATGAATAGATATTTTAATAGTTTCTGGAATATCCTCAGTCAATAAATATGATTTTGTGCTCACAGCAATCATTCTTTCTAGTACATTTGTTAATTCACGGATATTTCCTGGCCAATCATATCTCTTAAAGACATCGTAAATTTCATCATTAAACGTGACTGGTTTGTTGTATTTAGTAATTAATGAATTCAGTATATTGCTTACAATATAAGGAATATCTTGTAAGCGCTCTCTTAATGGTGGAATCTCAATTGGGACTACATTTAACCGATAATACAAATCTTCCCTAAATTTGCCTTCATTTATTAGTTTGTACAAATTTCGATTTGTTGCACAAATTAAACGAGAGTTCAACGGATAGCTTTTTGTTCCTCCCAATCTATGAAAAGTCTTTTCCTGAATCACCCTTAACAATTTAGCTTGGATATTCATTGATATTTCCCCAATTTCATCTAAAAAGAGGGTTCCTTCATTTGCCAATTCCATTAAACCTTTTTTACCGCCTTTTCTTGAACCCGAAAATGCCCCCTCTTCATAGCCGAACAATTCACTTTCCAATAAATTTTCTGGAATTGAAGCCATATTTATTGGTATAAAGGGCTTGTCTTTCCGGGTGCTGGTTTGGTGGATTGCCTTTGCAAAAATTTCTTTTCCAACGCCACTTTCCCCATACAGCATTACAGTTACATCTGAACCCGCTACTTTTCTAGCAATATTAACTGCACTTTGCATGACTGGAACTTGACTTTCTAATAACACAAAATTATTCTTATCAAGTTGTCCTTCTAGTTGTATTGAATATTTTTTATACTTCTCTAACTCCTCTTGTAATTTCGAAATTTCATTAATATCTTTCATAATCGTAACAGCCCCAATCAATTTTCCATTTTCCTCAAGAGGGGTTATATTAGCATAAATATTCTTTTTTAATGAGTATACATAACTATAATCATTAATTAATGGTTTACCGCTTTTAAGAACTTCAAGAATTCGAGCTTTGGCTTCTATATTCGTAAGCTTTTTTCCAATAAGTTTTTCGATAGGAACGTTAAATGCCCGTGAATATGCAAGATTAACATATGCAATGGTACTATCTTTTAAAACAACAATAATCGGATCTTCCATTGATTCGAGTATGGAAAGCATTTGATTGTTATTTAATAACATTTCATATCCCCATTCACAATATTTCCCAATATTCATACAATTTTTATAATATTCTGAATAAGGGTAAAAATCAACATTTTTTTATGTAAAATATCCAATTCAATTTAGAAACTAACAGTCATGTTCTATCTAATATGTAAAAAGAATGTGCGGATGTCTTTTCAAAAGCTCTTGATACTATAAATAAATTAACAGTGTGGTCAATCAGCGGATAATAGAAAAAACCACCTTCGAAAAGGTGGTTAAACATCATTTCAGAATAAAATTTACCTAATGTTCCTTAACACTTCCCGCCGACTTCACTACCGCCAGCATCCACTAACGTAAAGCCTCCGCCCATCCATGATTCACGGAAATCAAGGGCTAGACCGTTGAAATATGGCTTATCATTGTTATTCACTAAAAACTTAATGCCGTCTTGTTCAAACTGTTCATCATTTGGTAAAGCTGACTCTTCCAGAGCCAGGCGTAGCTGTGGACCTCCTCAGCCAACTCCCATTCCTAAACGTAGAAATAATTCTATATCTTTTTCTTGATTATGATATGCCATTTCTTCTTTAATTTTCTCAATGGCTGCATTTGTTATTGTTACCACTTTTCTTTCACCTCTTAATCTCTTTATTTAATACCCTAACACGTATAGTATAACTACCCCATTTACTTATTGCAAAAGTTTTGCTTACAGGAAGAATAAAATAAAAAAGCTAACATCTAAGTGAAGTATTGAACAACCTTAGTCGTTAGCTTATACATTTCATATAAAAGTAATTCAATCTATAATGGTATTAGGCCATTACTAATTCTTTTTTTACTTCTTCCCAATAATATGTGACTGCTTCTTTACGAATTACTTCAGGGCAGTCTACTTCATCTCCCCAATGGTCGTAGTTGTTATCACCATGAAGATGTTGAATTTCTACACTATAATACTTATCTTGGTATTTAAAAATAACTACCACCATTTCGTCGCATCCAGCATCGTCATTTCCTAGTTCTTGAACAAATTCAAGGCCATACGTTGGGTGATTTTTTCTTTCTACAACTGATTCTAATATAACATCTTTAGGGAATTTCATTTTACTCTCTCCTTCGTCTTTATAACCTTATTTTAATACGAAGTCCTAAAAAATCAACGGTTATATTTTGTCAAATTATAGACACTCCTTTTCAGAACAAAGTGCCTAAATAGAAATTTGTTATTTTTTAAAAATTTATGTCGAATAAAAATAAAATATTTATCTATTTTTAGAAAAAGTCGTCTTCATTTGTATTATAGTAGAGAAAGAATATATGTAGGAGTTTATTTAAAATGAAAATTAAAGTAAAGATGTATGTAAGTATTTTGTCGATGACCTTATTTTTCTTGTCTATTTTTCTGTTATTACAGATGTACATTACCCAGAACCACTATGTTTCCGGGGTTATGACAACTCCAGAAAAAGTGGCCCACCAACATCCGACAAAAATTATTACAGCAAGTACTAAGACCTTACCACCAACGCAGGCTACCCTCGTTGGAATTGGTGATATATTAATCCATGGAATTGTCTATAAGGATGTAAAAGCTGGTAACAGCTATAATTTCAAGCCATTACTTGCAGATGTGAAATCGTACATTGAAGATGCTGACATTTCTTTTGCCAACCAAGAAACGATGATTGGCGGTAAAGAAATTGGTCTTTCCACGTATCCTACCTTTAATAGTCCAACAGAAATCGGAGATGCGTTAAAGGATGTAGGAATTGATATTGTGTCTATGGCAAATAATCATACATTGGATCGCGGGGAAAAAGCAATAAAAAATGCAATCCAGCATTGGAATAAGATTGGAATGCTTTATACAGGTTCTTTTCTAAATGAAGAGGATCAACAGACGATTCGAACAATAAATGCTAATGGTATTACATTTTCGTTTTTAGCTTACACCTATGGAACAAATGGTATTCCGATACCGGAAGGAAAAGATTTTTTAGTTAATCTAATAGACATTGAAGCTATGAAAAATGATATCACTAAGGCGAAATCCATTTCGGATGCAGTCGTTGTTAGTGTCCATTTTGGTAACGAATATCAACGTCAACCGAATGAAAACCAGAAGCAGATTGTAAAAGAGTTGGCAAATGCCGGTGCAAATATTATCTTAGGGCACCATCCCCATGTTCTGCAGCCTGCTGAATGGGTTGAAAGAGAAGATGGTCAAAAAACGTTTGTCATCTATTCTTTAGGAAACTTTTTGTCCGGTCAAAAAGGGATTTATAAGGATGTTGGCGGAATTCTTAAATTAGATGTACAGAAAACAATTAACGGCAGCGGTGTTGATATTGAAATTAAAAATCCATCCTTCTTGCCAACGATTGTAAGGAAAACAGCAGTGTCAAAATACACTGTTGTACCTTTGAAAAATGTATACAATAAAGATTCCAGTGTTTATACGGATATTACTCAGCATATGACACAACTAATGCCTGAATTGAAAATAATAGATTAAAAATAGGGCCAAAATGGACTAAAGGAACAATGTCCTTGGCCCTTTTCATTGTCTAGCTCCAGCGCCTATCGCCTAGCAAACTTCAGGTCTTCTCCCTACGATAAGTCAACTAAGAATTGCTAACGCAATTCAAGTTTCCTTTATCGCTGTCGTTGTCCCCTCCAGTTTGTACGGCGATGAGCAAGGCGCTTACGCTTTTCTAAGTTGACATTTTGCGTTATTTTTTTTATTATAAATCGTAATGGTTACGAAATAAGCGGAAGGTTGGGTAATGAATAATGCGGTGGTTATTTATTGGATTGATCCGTTTTTATCAAAAATTTATATCGCCATTAAAGCCACCATCATGCCGCTTTTATCCAACTTGTTCCCATTATGGATTAGAAGCCTTTAAACGCTTTGGTGTATTCAAAGGCAGTTATTTAACGGCTATTCGCATTATTAAATGCAACCCGTTCCATCCGGGTGGCTTTGATCCTGTTCCAGAAAAAAAGCAAAAAGTTGAGCATCATTAATACAACAAGCAGGGTGATAATTTTATGAATGACCACTCAAAAGAGTTGGCAGTAGATATACGAAATGTTTCATTTAGCTACGATGAAAAGAAAGTGTTAGATAATATTACACTTCAAATACCAAAAGGTACTTTTTTAGGACTTGTTGGTCCGAATGGCTCCGGAAAATCAACGCTGATTAAGTTGGTCTTAGGAATTTTAAAACCTGACCAAGGTGATATAAATGTTTTTGGAACCCCGATCTCCAAGCTAAAAAATCGCCATTTAATCGGATTTGTATCACAAAAGGCTAACAGCTTTAATACCGGTTTTCCAGCGACTGTACTAGAAGTCGTTCTTAGTGGACTCACCGCTAAGGTCGGGTTGTTCAAAAGGCTTACGAAAAAACATAAACAATTGGCACTGGAGGCTATTTCAGCTGTCGGTATGGACGAATTTGTCCACCGTTATATTGGGGAACTCTCTGGAGGCCAGCAACAACGTGCTTTCATTGCCCGTTCTTTAGTAAGTGAACCTGAGTTACTTATTTTAGATGAACCAACCGTTGGTGTCGATATAAAAAATGTTGAAAACTTCTACGATATGCTGGCAGCATTAAATAAACAAAAAGGAATTACGCTTATTATGGTTTCGCATGATATTGGAACAATGACAAGCCACGCTTCACATGTCGCTTGTTTAAATAAAACATTGCATTTTCATGGTGAGTCCGAAGAGTTTCTACATATGGAAAATGCTGAGCTTTCAGGCTTTTACGGACATGATATCCATGTATTAACCCACGACCATGTACATGGAGGTTCATTTGCATGATATCTAGTTTATTCCAATACGAATTTTTACAAAATGCCTTTTTCACAGGTATTATGATTGGCTTAATCGCACCTCTTATTGGTGTTTTTATTGTTGTAAGGAGATTATCACTGATTGCTGATGCGCTTAGCCACATAACTTTAGCAGGTATCGCAGCAAGTATGTTAATAGAAAAAAAGATTTCATCTGTTCAAGGGTTAAATCCAATGTACATGGGAATGCTCTTCTCTGTTTTTGGATCACTGTTTATTGAGAAGCTGCGTAAAGTGTATAAACACTACGAAGAGCTGGCGATCCCGATTATTTTATCTGGTGGTGTCGGACTAAGTGTTGTTTTTATCTCGCTAGCAAACGGCTTTAATACTGATTTGTTTAGTTTTTTATTTGGTAGTGTGACAGCTGTAAGCAGATTGGATGTATGGACAATACTCACGGTGACGATTGTGGTCGTTTTAGCTATCTATTTATTTTTTAAAGAACTTTTTGTTTTATCATTTGATGAGGAACATGCTGCAGTCTCTGGTGTGAATGCAAAATCGATTCATTTTCTATTTATTATTATGGTTGCCCTTGTCATTGCAGCATCAATGAGAATTGTAGGTGTCCTTCTTGTATCTGCATTAATGACATTACCTGTGGCAGCCAGCATCCGAATTGCAAGAGGATTTAAGCAAACATTGATTTTTTCGATCATTTTTGGGGAATTGGCCGTTGTTGGTGGCTTAGTTGCAGCTTATTATTTGGATATCGCCCCAGGCGGAACGATTGTAATCTTCTCCATTCTGATTTTAATTACAGCAATATACTGGAAAAAGTTGAAATTAAGTTTTGGAAAAAAGCTTCAGGGGGTGGAGTAAAAATTGAACATTGAAGAAGCTATCGGCATTCTAAAGGACAGTGGCTATAAACACACAGATAAACGTGAAAAAATGCTGCATCTATTTTCCGACCACAACCGCTATTTGACCGCAAAAGATGTATTAGAATATTTAAAAGAGGACTTTCCTGGTCTTAGCTTTGATACCATTTACCGGAATCTATATTTATTTGAGGAATTAAATATTTTAGAAGCAACAGATATGAATGGAGAAAAGCATTTTCGATTTACATGCGGGTCTGTTCACCACCACCATCATTTTATTTGTACAGATTGCGGAAAGACAAAGCAGGTTCATGCATGCCCAATGACTATTATCGATCATGAAATGGAAAATTTTGAAATTACCGGACATAAGTTTGAAATTTACGGGCGCTGCCCAGAATGTGTGGAAGTGCAGCAGTTGAGTAATTAAAAAGACACACATACAATTCGTTAGTTAATACCACCCTATACAATGGAGGTGGTATTTTATTTATGGATAAAAAGAATTCGAAACAGTTACCGGATTTTGATGAGTTAAATGATCGTGTGATAGCAGAAGCATCACCCTCACCTACTTTGGTAATTAAGACAAACCTGGACGCTAAAAACATAGCTGAGGAAAACCCATATTACAATCCAAAAGCAACTAAAGCGGAAAAAGAAAAACTGGAACAATTTTTTGATTAAACTTAACTGAATATGTCATAGCCGGCCTACAATAATTGGGTCGGCTTTTTTCCATTCCCTTCCATAACAGACAAAACTTTTTGACAATTATATTTCATAATTGTGAACGCTTACAACTTCGTGATAAATATCACAGTCAATTTAATTGTTAGAATTTTATTATATTAGTGTACAACATGATTTTGGAAGGGGTCGACGAAAATGCAACTTATGATAACTGAAGCAGCTTTAGAATGGTATAAACGAGAAATGGAACTAGGAGACGGTGACTTCGTCCGTTTTTATGCAAGATATGGAGGCGAAAGTAATCTTCAAGCCGGATTTTCTTTAGGGATGATGGTGGAAAAGCCTACAGAACCCTCTATCCAAGTCATGAACGATGGCATTACTTTCTATGTTGAACGTAAAGATGAATGGTATTTTGATAACCATGATTTAACAGTATCCTACAATGACCAACGAGATGAAGTAGAATTTCAATATAATTAATTTGCGTTTTAAACGAGATTTCAAATACTGAAATCTCGTTTTTTTGTTTATGGAAAAACTCACTACTGGAATGTATTAGTGACCGGATCTTGGCTTTATACAAGCATAAGGTCACTATAACTTTGTTTAGTGACCTTATTTAAAACAAATCCTTAATTATAGGCTCTAAACTTTCGTTTAGTGACTGAAGCTTTGCTATTTTTATGATAACAGGCTCTATATTCTTGGTTAGTGACCGAAGCTTGCTCCATTTTAATAATACGGGCAGTAAACTTCAGTTTATATAGCCTCTGCCACTCGGACTTTATCACATAGCGATATTGCCCCCGCAAACGTTAATCCGGGATATACATTAGATGGGTAGTACATTGACAATCTGAAGACCCAAAACCTTTTACCAGCTCTAGTGCTTGATATTTTTCCTTCAATTGCTTATATCGGGAGCATTCATCTAGTGTATCATCGAAGGTTTCGACCGTCCAAATGTCTCCGTACGGACGCAAGTAGTCAAAATGCCATCTGAAAGTTTTTTCTCTTTTGATATGACGTAGGACCCGTGACCTTATTTTCCTTTTTGCGCTTCCAACATATATGTATGTACCACTTGGGAATTCAAATGTACCCAATTTTCCTATTTGGACCAATTTATTTTCGGTTATGGTTAAGTGAATGGCATAGAGTGAATGCTCTTCATTAATTAATGGCAGCCGAAATCTATCAACATGACTTTCCAGCCCTTCTTGAAAAAGAATGTCCACTTGCTTAACGCCGATTAAGTCAAAATGCGGATACAACGGACGATGGTCGATCCATTCTTCCTTTAAGCCATATTGTTTTCCCCACTTTACGAGCTTTTCAAGATCATTACAACCGGCTTTTGTGACTGTGTTGTTTTCTGGGAACCTGGGATGAATCCAATAATGTGTTAAAAAAGCCATCTCACCATTTCTGACCTTATCCTTCCAGCTTTTCAGTTCTGCTCGATTTACTCCAAAAGCCATGCATTATTCTTCCTCTTTCTTTTTGGCTTTTTCATAAGCCTCATGCCACTCAGGATAATAATTTTTAAAGCGTACCGGACGAAATGAGTCTTTTTTAACCACGATATGATGAGTTTGACCTGTTACAGCAATTTCTCCATCAGGATTAACAACTTCATAGGCATATACAGTACGAAATCCATCATAGGAATCAACCCACGTTCTAATTAAGGCAGTCTCGCCAAAATGCATTGATTTTTTATAAGAAAGGTTTGCATCAATGACAGGAGCAAGGAAGCCGTCTCTCTCCATTTGTGCATAACTGAATCCTAAATCTTTAATTAAAGCCGTTCTGCCAATTTCAAACCATACTAAATAATTAGCATGATATACGACTCCCATTTGATCTGTTTCCGCATAACGAACATCTACTTTTACTTCTGAAACAAACATGAACCGTCTCTTCCTCTCTCTCTTTTTAGCTCTTATTCTCCCTTTTTATTTTATCACAAAGCGAAGAATACCATCAGTATTAAGTATTATTGCATTAATAAACACTTCCATATAACAGCAAAAGGACAGGAATTTCCTGTCCTAAATTTACTCACTGATAGCCATTTTCACGCGCTGCCGCTTCGTCTTTTATTTCTTCACGCATCCCTGCAATCGATTCTTCTCGGCGCTTATTCTTTGCTTCGATTTGGGCCCGTTCTTCTGGGGAAGCAAATTGCATTGTTTCATGTGCTGCCTCAATA
>JAEWMK010000228.1 GCA_023457235.1 Bacillota bacterium | reverse complement strand
ATTTCCATATTTATATTTTAAATTTGCATGTCGATCGAATATCATTAAGCTACTTTTCCCTTTTAAATACCCCATAAATTGAGATACACTCAACTTTGGTGGGATGCTCACTAACATATGAACATGATCTCGACATGCATTTGCTTCGTGAATAGTTACACCTTTTCTCTCGCATAGTTCTCTTAGTATTTTCCCTATACTTTGTTTGTATTTTCCATATATAATTTGTCTTCTGTATTTTGGTGCAAACACTATGTGATACTTACATTTCCATGTTGTATGTGCTAAACTGTTCTTGTCCTGCATTGGGACATGCCTCCTTCGTTTATTTGATGTAGTGGTCGGGAAACCAACTATATCTTATCACGAAGCGAGGCTTTTTTTGATACCTCGCTATAAGCTCTCCGGAACCCCCGGCATAGCCAGGGGTTTTCAAAAGATACAAACAATAGGGTGGGAACCTATACTATGATTAGTATTGATTCCCACCCCTACTTATTCTCTCAAATTGATTATATTATTAATTCTTCCCTAACATCTTAATCACAGACATAGCATTTAATCTAACACCTGCTGCCAACACCGCTTCATCAAAATCAAAATGATCATCATGGTGTCCAGCAGTCCGGTCAGCACCAAGCATATAATAAGTTCCCTTACCACCATTTTTTTGGACGGTTGTCATTAAGTGAGCATAGTCTTCAGCTGCACCGAAGTCTGCATAATCGACAATATTTTTGAAGTAGTCAATTTGTTCCGCAGATTCTCTAAGAACTTTAGCAACCTCCATATCGCTTTTTCCACTAGTTGTTCCCCCGACCATTTTAATATCATAGGAAACATCATACATTTTGGCTGCAGCTTCTGCCATTCTCTTAACTTCTTCAACCATAAAACTATCAATTTCACTTGTTTCTCCACGCGTTTCTAATTTAATAACACTGTTCGGTGGAAGGATATTTCTTCCTTGGCCTGCCTGCATAACTCCAACATTAATTCGTGAGGCTCCATCACCATGACGGGAAATCGCATGCATATTTAATGCTGCTGTTGCTGCTGCAAGTAACGCATTTTTGCCTTCTTGTGGGGCTGCCCCAGCATGGGCTGGCTTACCATAGAAATTTACATCTAATTTCGTCGTTGCCAGAAATTTACCAGTTGCACAGATGAAATCACCAGTATTTTTTGCTTTAAATCCAATATGTCCACCAATGATATAATCTACATCATCAACCACACCTGCTTCAACCATTGCACGTGCTCCGCGAACTCCTTCTTCTCCTGGTTGGAATATGAATCTCACTTTTCCTTTTAATTCATCCTTCATTGAAGCAAGAAGTTCAGCCGTACCTAGGCCAATTGTCATATGTCCATCATGACCACAAGCATGCATTGCACGCGGATTTTTCGATGAGAATCCTTCCTTGAATGGACGATGGGTTTCAACCTCAACCTCTTGGATGTCATTTGAATCCATATCAAAACGCAACGCAACAATCGGACCCTCACCGCAATCTAATTCGGCAACAATACCTGTTTTTCCACCTGCCATTTGCATAACAAGATCCTTGTCGGCACCTTGTTGGATGGCTCTTTCCATTTCCTTTTCTAAACGTTCAGGAGATGGGACACCCATCATCGCTTCCTCTGCAATTACCTCAGAACCAAACTTAATGGAGTAGCCCCATTGTTGTAGAAGTTTGATTATTTTTGAGGCACTGCGAAACTCTGTCCACGCAGGCTCTGGATATTGATGAAAATCACGACGATAAGCAACCAACTTTTTCTCGACTTCATTAAATTTCTCTGCCAATTTACTCATAATATTATTCATCCTCCATCGCTAATTTACATAAACTTGCAAATAAGACTTCCGTACCCTTACAAATATCCTCTATCTCAGTAAATTCATGAATATTATGGCTTACCCCATCAACGCTAGGAATAAAAATCATTCCAACATCTGTTATAGGTACTAAGTTCATTGCATCATGGCCTGCACCACTGTGCATTACCTTGTATGGATAACCTAATTCTTCCGTTTCTTTTTGTATCGTATTGATAATCTTTGATGACAGCTGTACTGGAGTATCACTTACTAGTAATTGATGTTCGATAATTAAGTCTCTCTTATTTCCTACATCTTCGATTTTTTTAAGAAATTTATCATAGGCCATATCTTTATCATTTGAAGCAATATCCCTAATATCAACTAGCAATGTAACCTCACCAGGAATGACATTCATAGCTCCTGGTGTTACTTGAACATCCCCTACTGTACCAACAGTATGTTTTCCAGCCTCATTTCTTGCAATTCTTTCAAGTGCAAGTACGATCTCACAAGCTCCGGTTAATGCATCCTTTCGTAGGTTCATCGGTGTATTACCAGAATGATCGGCTTTTCCTTTTATGTTTATTTCCATTCTAGTTGGCGCTGCAATGGCAGTTACAATACCAATTGATTTTCTTTCACTCTCAAGTACAGGTCCTTGTTCGATATGCAGTTCGATAAACGCATGATAATCACCCTGATTTTTTTTCACTGTATCTATTTTTTCGGGTTCAAATCCAGCTGCTTCAAGCGCATCGTAGAAGGAAATGCCATTCTTATCCTTCATTAACTTTATCTTTTCAAGAGTAAGTGCACCTTTCATGCACTTACTCCCCATCGTTGCCGTTAAGAATCTACTAGATTCCTCTGCTGTAAAATTTACAACTTCGATCGGACGTACCGTCTGAATCCCGTTTTCATTTAACAACCTTATTGTTTCTAACGCTGCGATAATCCCTGCAATACCATCATAGTTTCCACCTTCAGGAACAGTATCAAGATGTGAACCGATTAAAATAGGTGCGAGATCCTTTTTTCCTTCTCTTCGCCCAAATGTATTACCAACAGCATCTATTTTTACACTTAGTCCTGCTTCAACCATTTTTTTAATTAAGTAGTTTCTAGCATCCATGTCTTCCTTTGATAGGGCGAGTCTGGTGACTCCACCTTGCGGTAATCCTCCAAAGCGTGAGATGGTGTCTAAATCTTCTTTTACCCTAGCACGTTCTGCTTTTACCAATGTTGCTAACATCGATTTTCACTCCTGTTTAATCTTAATGTTATTTATCATTGAATAGGCTAACTTATAAAAGAATAAACATAGATACAATCGCAGCAATAATCATACCTGGTGCATTACGCTTAGCTAATTCCATTGGATTCACTTTCGCAATACCCGCACATACCACTGTTGCACCACAAATTGGTGACATTGTTCTTCCTAAAGCACCACCAAGTGCAGCTACAGTACCCATGTTCTCAGGTGCAATACCGAATTGAGCAGCATATGGGGTTACCGCTTCGTTAAAGGCGAATGCTGCTGCATCTCCAGAACCACTAACAACCCCTAATAAGAATGGCCCAAATGTGGCTGCTGCATTTACAATAGAAGGCGTATTAATCATCGAATTAATAAATGCATCAACCAATCCAATTGCATTTAATCCACCAACGAATACGGATGCTGCTATAATGATACCCATGATATCTCCGTATGATTTACCCATCCCTTCAAAGAAGGATTTTGAGATGTTTTGTACATTTTTTTTAGAAACGAGCATTGCTACAATAATACCTATAATCATGGCATGTGGAATTCCCATTTCTAAAGTTGGTAAAACTGTATTCCCAAGGATTAGAATAATAACTGGTACGATTGGAACAATAGCTTTTAAAAAACTAACTTTATCTACCTTTTCAACAATATGTTCTGTAGAAACATAGCCTTTGTTTTCTTTAAATATAAAAGCAATAATTCCTAAACTAATCGCCCCGATAAGACCAGACACAATTGTTGCAGTTGAATGGACCCCGATTATGGTCATTACATCTTTACCAACAATATCAGCTACAAACGAATTATGAGAAAGACCTGGACTTAACATACTACCGTAGGTTCCTGCTAGAACGGCTGCACCAGCAATAGCTGGGTGAACACCTACACCAATTAACAAAGGAATAAATACAGCACCTACAGCAGCTGCAGTACCGGCAGCACTAGGTAATGCAATATTAATTAAGAATGTTGCAATTACAGCACCTGGGATTAAGAAAAAGCCAAGTTTTTTAACTCCACCTGAAACTAAATTTATCATATGCTTGTCACATTCAGTTACCTTCATAACAAAGGCGAATCCCATTACTGATAAGATGGCCTGAATTAAACTTCCAGCAACCATTTTTTCTGAAAATGCATCAAATGCAGCCAATGGAGTTCCAGCAATGGTTGCCATTAATAGTCCTGCTGCAATAAGAACGAGTCGAGTTTCTACGTTTTTAATAAGGAGATAAATAGTAGCAATAGTAACGATGATTCCTATAATTATCATCAACATAATAAATCCTCCATTTAAAGATTTTCTTTTTCAATCTTTTGGATATTAAACTCCTTAACTACTAATAAGATAATTCTTATCGCCTCCTTGAGAAAAATACTCGGTGTTAAACACTTGCAAAATAATGATTATTTCCTTTTACATTTACAGAATAAATATAAATCTACTAAAAGCTACAAGAATTAACAGAGTAGATGATTGTTTACAAATATTTGTCATAATTCCGATAGATAAGGAAGATTAAAACGAGTGCCAAGTTATATCCCATGCCTGGCGCACATAAAAAAAACTGAACCCAATATTGGATTCAGTTTACTTAGACAATATTCTGCTATGAATTCCTCCTGAGTGTAATAAATTAGGTGAAATACTCCAATTTTGCAAGGGGGAAGAATTTTTCCATATAAGAATAAAGATGAGTTTTTATATCCTCTTCTTCCTCCTTTTGATATATGTATTTCCCTATCCCATATTTTCCCCACTTATATCTTCGCCTTTCCTCGTCTAATTCTAATTTCGTCATAGGATAGTTCTTTTCAATAACTCTCTTAGCTGGCTTGGTGAAACGATGTTGAATAAATTCAAAGGTTAGATCTTTCTTCGCTTCCGAAGGCAATTCTGCTTCTAGACGCTCAAACATATGATAATAGCCGTCCTTCCATCCTTCATGAAGATAAATAGGTGCTACTATAAATCCGAGTGGATATCCAGCCCTCGCCACTTTTCCTGCTGCCTCAATTCTTTTTTCTAAAGGAGAAGTCCCCGGTTCAAAATTTTTAACAATATAATCGGCATTCACACTAAAGCGAAACCTTGTTTTTTCATTATGTTTTGCATCAAGTAAATGATCAACATGGTGAAATTTTGTAACAAATCTTAATTTGCCAAGTTCTGAATTCCCGAAATGCTCAATTGCCCTTTTTAAAGTGTGAGTTAAGTGATCAATCCCAACAATATCTGATGTACATGATGCTTCAAATCTTGTTATTTCAGGAGCGCGTTCTTCCATATATTTATCTGCAGCTTCAAGAATTTCCTCTACATTAACATATGTGCGAATATATGGCTTACTCCCCATAGTTGTCTGTAAATAGCAATAATGACAGTGACCCATACAGCCTGTTGCAAAAGGAATAGCATACTCTGCTGATGGTTTTGAAGTGTCAAATTTAAGAGTTTTTCTTATTCCCACTACAAGAGTTGACTTTGCTACTCTATACTTTTGAAAATCATTATCTCCGGGAAGATTTCGTATCTGATTATGTGATGTGGTCTCCCGAATTTCAATGTCCATTTTTTTAAACTTCTCATATAGCTCTTGTCCTAAAGGGTATTCTAAAGCTTTAGGTTCAAAATAAACGAGTTTAGGTGTAAATGGATTATTCATTCGTTAATACCTTCAGTAGCATTTCCGTAATAATAATTATAGGCTTGGTTTGCTTCTTCCTCCGTAGAATATATAGCTATTTCATTTGATAACGGGTAGTAGGTTTCATATAGAAATAAGGCTAATTCATTGGAACTCTCAGGGTTGTTTACAACAGCAGCCGCCTGTATATTGGCTACATCTTGAGTATGGGGGTTTCGATAAAAAACATAAACGATATCTCCAGCTTGATAAGAATTCTGCATCATTCCATCCCCTTCATTTATTAACCATTAATAAGATTTTGTCTTATGTGTAAAAAATTATGATTTCATGATTATGGAAATTAACTTTGAGTGAATTTTAGGTATTAGCTATACCTAAATAGAAAATAATACCAATAGTTAATATTTTCTATTAGAGGTGAGTACTTTGATTAAGTTAGATTCAGTTATTGAAGGCAAAAAGGCCCGTTTTGGTGTTACTCGTAAGATTTTCAACTCCCATGGATGTAGTTTCTGTAGCAATTTTGATTATGATCAAGGAAAGTTTGATGCTGTTTTATGGCGCGAAAGAGGAGAAACCATTTATTTAAGAGTTCCCTTTTTTGTTTTAGAAGGGGCCTTGGACCACTCCAATGCATACATTCAATTTGGAAAGCCTTATGTTATTAAACATGTGGTAAACGTAGGATTGGACTATAATGAAAATTCATTTTTAACCGCTACTACTGGGCTTAATCAATTCCAAGAACCTCTAGATAGGGATGGACATATAAGAGATAAAAGCAGATGGGCTAAAGCTGGAGAAGACACAGTAGAGCGAATTTTAATGTCAATGAGTGATTCATTAAGTTCCTAAAATCCATTGAAGAAAAACGGAGTGTCAGATGTACAAGTCCAAAACAAAAATTGTTGTATTGGGGGCTAATAGCATTGTTAACAATACTTTTACCTATCATTCCTATATTTCCAAGGAACAACGTTATCAACGACAGAAAGTTTCTACATTATACAATAAAGAAAAAAGACTGTAATCAAACTCATTTCTAATCGAGTTTGACTACAGTCTAAACACTCTTCTCCGGATAGAAGACGTTATTGCTAATCCTTTATCATATCAGGTAAAAAGGTAACAACTTCTGGAAAAATACACAGTATAATGGTAAAAACAATCATCGTTAATACCATTGGTAATACCCCTTTAAAAATCTTTTCAATCGGCATATCTTTTATTACACCGCTAATGATATAAACACTTACACCAAGTGGAGGTGTTAAAAAACCGATATTTATTATCATTACGATAATTACTCCAAACCAAATACCGCTATAGCCTAAATCAATAATCATTGGGTATACAATTGGTAGAGTTAGTACCAATATTGCCAGACCGTCCATAAACATCCCTAAAATTAAATAAACGAGCAAGATTAAAGATAATATAACAATAGGGGAAACATCTAGTGATTTAACTGTATTCGCCAAATTCATTGGAATTTGACTTAACGCTAAAAATTTATTGAATAGGCCAGCTCCAATTAAAATCAGAAAGATCATTACAGTTATCATTAGGGTTTCATGACAGGATTCCATTAATTGCTTAAAGCTTAATCTTTTCATTAAGAGAGAAACAATAAAAGCGCCAAAAGCTCCAATTCCTCCTGCTTCGGACGGAGTAAATACTCCAAAGTAAATACCACCAATACTCATAAAAAATACTACTAGAAAAGGCCATATTCTCTTTAAAGAACCAATCTTTTCCTTAAATGGATATACTTCTAATCTTCTTGGAGCAAGGTCAGGCTTAAGAAGAACTTGAATATAAATTGTTAACATGAAAACAATAGCCATTAAAACGCCAGGAACAATACCAGCAATTAACAATGCACCAATTGGTTCAGCTGTAAGGGTTCCATATAATATCAAAATAACACTTGGAGGTATTAATATGCCTAACGTTCCACCTGCTGCAACAGAAGCAGTCGATAATGAGCGCTTATAATTGTATTGATCCATTTCAGGAATAGCAATTTTTGATAGAGTGGCAGTTGTCGCAGTTGTTGAACCCGAAATTGCAGCAAAAATAGAACTCGCACCAATTGTAGCCATAGCTAATCCACCACGAAGATTACCCATCCATTTGTCCACTGCAATAAATAAGTCTTTTCCTAAGCCCGTATTTGACATTAGCAACCCCATTAACACAAATAACGGAATTACACTTAAACCATAATTATTCGATGTTGAAAAAGGCATCGTACCTAACTGAGATAAGCCAACCGACCAATCAGATAATAAAGCTACCCCAACAAATCCTACTATGAATAACGATAAACCAATTGAAAATTCTAAGAAAAAGAGAACTAACAACACAATTATTCCTAATACCCCAATTAACTCAGGACTCATTTTTTTCCACCACCTTAACCAGAGATTTTAAAAAGTCTAATATAATTGCAAGAGCAAAAAATAGTAGCCCAATAGATGAAACTGCAACAAAAATATACATTGGTAGTTGCAAGTCACTACTCATTAGATTTCCTTCGTATATTCTTATTAAATACTCAAACATCTGCCAAGAAGTTAGGACTATAATGATAAACTTAATAAAAAAAGAAAACGCATTAATAACAGCCCTTATTTTCCAAGGAAACTTGGATGTTAAAAAATCTATAGCAATATGTTCTTTTTTCATTTGAGCCATACCTAAACTAAAAAGAACCATAACGGCCAAGCCCAAGCCAGTTAACTCAAAAGTTCCCGTAATAGGTTTATTTAGAATATTTCTCCCCAATACATCAGCAACTGTGAGAAACATTAAAAGCAAAAGAATACCGTATGAAATTTTATGAGTAATGTTATTTATGGAATAACTAATCTTCTCTAATCGGTTAATAATTCTATTAAATCCACTATCAGAAAAAGAGAACTCGTTGGGTGCATTTGCACCCAACAAATCATTTTTTACTTCTTCAATCATTTCCGATGATTTCACCATATATCACCTCGTTGGTTATTTAAGATGTTTTCTATTATTCAAACTCTGAAAACATTTCTTTTGCTGCATCATAAATCTCTTGTGCTGGAAATCCCTTAGCTTCCAAATCAGCAATGGCCTTTTCGGTTACAACACTAGAAGCCTTCTCAAATTTATCCAACTCTTCCTTTGACATATGAATAAATTCGATACCTGCTGCCTTTCCTTCTTCTATCGCCTTATTTCCTTGTTCATCAAATGCTTTACCAGCCATTTTAGACATTGGTAAACCGATAAATTTTTCCTCAAGAATCTGCTTATCCCCCTCTGGGATCTTTTCCCACGCACTTTTGTTCATAGGTGCAGACATAATACTGTTTGTAAAATTACCATGAGTAATATATTTAATAACATCATATAAGTTATAATCTTTTAATTGTGACATTGAAGAAACTGTACCATCGATAACGCCTTTTTGTAATGCATCATACATGTCATTTGACGGCATTGATACCGGAGTAGCTCCCCAAGATTCTATAATTAATCCACCTTCACTATTTGGAGCTCTAAGCTTTAACCCTTTTACATCTTCTAAGGACTCAACCTTCTTTTTATTAGTCATAATGACATATTCTTCTGTACCTAGGAACCATAGAGGTTTTACATCACTATATTCAGCCTGAATTTCAGGAAATTTCTCATACAATTTGTATGCTACCTCTGATACTTGTTCAGCTGTTCCTTTTGATAAATGCGGTAAATTTATAATTCCGTGTAACGGAAATTGACCTGGTGTATATCCTCCAACAATCCAACCTGCATCTTGAATTCCCGTTTTAATACTGTCAAAAGTTTCAGGTGGAGAAGATAATGCAGCACCAGTATATAACTTAAAGTTAATCCTACCCTCCGTTTCTTCAAGAACCTGTTCACTAAATGGAACCATAACATCCTTCACTTGCACATGTTCAGGACCAGCAAAGGTTCCTAATTTAAATTCAATTGGTTCAGTAGTTTTCTCTTGTTCCCCACCAGAACTGCTAGCGCTTTCAGAACTACCTGAATTAGTGTTAGAGCTACTACAAGCTGCTGTGATCGCTAACATAAAAACCAGAAAAATTGATAAGACTACTTTGATAAAGTTTTTTTTCATAGTTATACCTCCAAAATTTTTAATATCTTCATAAAACTAATCGTTCATTCTTATGACTGAAAATTACTTGCTGATTTACACTTCCTTTCTTTTTAAAATAAAAATAGTTTAAATATTAAATAATTTAAATATAGTGTTAATATTAAAACATTTATTTTTTCGTTTTAAGGTTATTTTTCTTATATTTGAAATTTCATTTTTGTAAAGAATGTTTTATACATATAAACGTCATTTCCAATAATGCATCTGGTTGTTCACTATTCTCACTCTGTATAAAATGATTTCAAATATAAGAAAAGCGCCCTTAAAACAATTAATAAATTCTATTAACATTGTTACTATACTTAAAATTTTAATAATTTAAAAAAGGAAGGATGAATGAAATGTTAAAAAACAACAGACCTGAACCACCAAAATTTGATTCAGTACAGGAGGCACGCCGACATCTAAAAGAGAGACTTGTCGCAGGTTTACGTATCTTTGCGATGTATGGATTTGAGGAAGGGGCACCTGGTCATATTACCGCAAGGGACCCCGAATATTCAGACCGTTTTTGGGTGAATCCATTTGGTAAATCTTTTAGTCAAATAAAAGTATCTGATTTAATTTGTGTAGACCATAGTGGAAATGTTCTAGAAGGGGATGGTATTTTAAATTTAGCTGCATTTGCTATCCATTCAGAAATTCATAAAGCAAGACCTGATGTTATTTCAGCTGCACATGCACATACAATCTATGGGAAAACATGGTGTTCACTTGGGAGAGCTTTAGATCCTCTTACTC
>JAEWMK010000227.1 GCA_023457235.1 Bacillota bacterium | reverse complement strand
CAAAAAAATGCCTGATTCGCATGTAGATTAGGGCGAATCTAGACATTTTATAGTCAGTCTGTTCCACTATACTTTTATTATGATTCTTGGCGGCATTCTTCAAACCAATGATCCAAAACCTTTGCGTCTAATACTTTGTTATCAATATAAAGAATTTGGTTATTGGTAAAGAAAGATCTCCATTCAATCTCAAGCTCACTTGCTAACTTTGTAATCGTTAGTAGCTCCTGCCATGCTACATAGCGCTTATACCAAAAAAATGTAGGCTGTTCATTCATATAAGGATACAAATCATCAAACTCTGTGTGCTTGCATTCAACTGTTCTTTCAAATTGGATTTTTGCGGCCTTAATCTTTTCTTCAAAAAAGGTCTCCAGTTTCTGTTGGTCCATCTTTCTACCCCCCGTTTCTTTTTTCCACTTTTTTCATTCATATGCATTATACCATGAAATCATGATTACGTTTCATATTACTTATAACAGTTTTTCGAACATATCAGCTGGTATTGGTTTACTGAAATAATAACCTTGAACGATGTCACAGTTTAAGTCCTTAAGAATCTCTGCAGCTTTTTTTGTTTCAACGCCTTCTGCAATAACTTTCAAGTGAAACGTATGTCCTAATTGTATCATAGATTTCACAATATTTGCATCAATTTCGCTCTTATCAATTTCCTGTATAAAGTATTTATCGATTTTTAAAATATTAATTGGAAGCTGTTTTAAATATCCGAACGAAGAGTATCCTGTACCAAAATCATCGATAGCTATAAAAATCCCTAAACTCTTTAGTTCTTGAAGAATTTGGATTCCTTTCTCAAGATTGCGCATCACACTATTTTCAGTAATTTCCAGTTCTAAATACTGTGGATCAAGCTTTGTTTCTTTTAGAATCCGTTTTACACGATCTACATAGTTTGGTCTCAAGAGCTCAATCGAAGAAACATTTACAGCTATTCTCCGCGGTGGATAGCCTTTATTAATCCATTCTTTATTTTGCTTACAAGCATTATAGAGGACCCATTCCCCTAATTGAACGATTAAGCCGGTATCCTCAGCAATCTGGATAAATTCGTTCGGACTGACAAACCCATATACCGGGGAATTCCAGCGGACCAGTGCCTCCATCCCATCCATCTGATTGGAATCAAGAATATATTTTGGTTGATAATGAAGGGTTAATTCATCATTTATTATAGCTTTTCTAAGATTAATCTCTAAGTTTAAACGTTCCTTTGTATTTTGAGCCATTTCATCATTGTAAAAAATGAAACCTTGTCTACCATTTAATTTGCAATGCTTTAAAGCTGTTTCCACTCGGTTTAGTATTTTTTCCGCTGAATCCTCATCATTTGGGAACGTAGTAACACCAACGGAACATGTAATCATTAATTCATACCCATCAATTAAAATAGGTTCTTCTACAATCTTCAATAGTTCTTGTACTTGCATTGAAAGAATCGAATCATTTTTATATATTTCAAGAATAATAACATATTCATCACCGCTTGAACGGTAGATTGTGCCAAGCCCTGCTAAAAATTGCTTTAATCTTTGGCTTAGCTCCAGAATTAATTTATCCCCTCTATGGAACCCCAACGTATCATTTATTTGTTTAAAACGGTCAATATCAATAAATAAAACCGCGAATTTTTGATGGGAAAGATTATTAAGCTTTTCTTGTAAATCTTTTGTTAACTTTCTCCTGTTCGGTAAATCAGTTAGATCGTCATGGTAGGCCAAATGGTGAATTTCTTTTTGAGCTAGCTCTAATAAAGTAATATCGTTGGAATTCCCAATAATTTCAATAATAGTACCGTTTTCTATTATAGGAGATAATGTCGTATATAACTCTATACCATTAAAATGATGTTTAATTGAATGCTTTTCTCCACGGAAAGCTGCTTCACATTTTCGCAAAGCCTCATTTGCCATTTCAGTACCGAAGAAATCCTCGATTCTTTTTTGATCAAAAATTCCCTCCGAAATGTCGAGCAACTTCGATAGTTTTCCTTCCACTAAAGTAATAATGAAATCGCCATATCTATCTTTTTTTATTTTAAACACCATATTATCAAGGCTTCTTATCGTTCTCTCAAAATCGTTTTGAATAACCTTGCGCAGCTCTTCTTCCGCTTCTTTTCCCTTCGTAATATCTGTACGAAGCGCAATAAATTGTTCGATTTGATTAGTGACATTGTTAATGATTGGAATAATATTCGTATGAACCCAGTAATAGCTACCATCTTTTTTTAGATTTTTTACATCTCCACACCAAATTTTTCCTGAAAGCATCGTAGTCCACATCTCTTTAAAAAAGTTAGGACTATGAAACCCGGAATTTAATAGTCGATGTGTACTGCCAATAAGCTCTTCCCTACTAAATTGAGAGATCTCACAAAACTTGTCATTTACATATGTTATAACGCCAGCTTTATTAGTCACAGCTACAATGGTTGACGAATCAATAGCATCCTTTATAAATGCATATTCTCTTAAAAAAATTTCTTTTATTTTCTCCCCGATTTCAGATGTTTGATCGTAATCACTTAATTGCTGAAGGAGATTCAGCATCTCTTTATTTGCATTCTGGGAGAATTGTGTAAATTGTAAGGCCATTATAATCACCTAAAATTATTTTTATTGAAAGGAATAGTTGTAATAATTTAATTATAATTTATTTTTTTGCGATATGATATAATATTCCTCATGTAATTTTTCGTTTAGTAGATTAATTTCAGTTATTTGACATATATTCTAGGATTGAGGTTAAGACATGGAACAAACTTATACGTTTAAGCAAAAAATACTTTTTTTCGTTAAAATATTATTTCCTATATTAATTACCCAGATTGGTCTTTATTCAATGAATTTCTTTGATTCGATGATGTCCGGAAGAGCGGGTGCAGATGATTTAGCAGGTGTAGCGATCGGATCTAGTCTTTGGATGCCCATATTCACATTAGTAAATGGTATTTTGTTGGCTATTACACCCATTATAGCGCAACTAGTCGGAGCCAAAAATACAAAGAATGTTCCGTTCTCTGTTATTCAGGGTGTGTATTTATCTATTGTTATTGCTGGAATAATATTGCTCCTCGGTTTAGTAGCAATCGATCCAATTTTAAATACTATGAGTTTAACCTCTGAGGTTTCTTACATTGCCAAACACTATTTAATCGGATTAGGATTTGGGGTCATCCCATTAGTAATATACACCGTTTTACGGTGCTTCATTGATGCTTTAGGGCATACAAGGGTGACAATGGTTATTACACTTACTTCCCTACCTATCAACGTGATTTTAAATTACGTATTCATTTTTGGTAAATTAGGTTTTCCTGAGTTGGGCGGAATCGGAACAGGCTATGCAACGGCAATCACCTATTGGGTAATACTTGGATTTGCGCTATTTGTCGTAATCAAACTAGCCCCTTTTCGTCCATTTCAATTGTTTCGAACTTTGTATTCTGTTCAATTTAAGACATGGAAGGAAATTCTTAAAATTGGGCTCCCTATCGGTTTTGCGATGTTTTTTGAAACGAGTATTTTTGCGGCTGTTACCTTATTAATGAGTGAATATAATACTATCACGATTGCTTCCCATCAGGCGGCGATGAATTTTGCATCCTACTTATATATGATTCCATTAAGTATTTCTATGGCATTAACGATTGTAGTAGGGTTTGAAGTTGGGGCAAAACGATTTAAAGACGCTAAAATATACAGTTATCTAGGAATCTCTTTTGCGATTGTAATGGCTTCGATTACATCTGTTCTTTTATATTTTTTAAGAGAGAGTGTTGCTGGGCTTTATACAAATGATTTACAAGTACTAGAGCTAACAACACATTTTCTGTTATACGCTATTTTATTCCAATTGTCTGATGC
>JAEWMK010000226.1 GCA_023457235.1 Bacillota bacterium | reverse complement strand
CGGCGTTTGATAGCAGGTCCTGATCGTCAAGAAATGTGGGAGTTTCAGGAAAAAAGAGCAGAAGGTGAAAGTGTACCGCGAGATGCTTGGGCAACGCGTTCGGGACTATTATATTTGGCAACGTTGATAGGCAAGGAAGTTCAGAGGGTTCTTCAAGGAGAATCCAGCAACTTAGAAGAAAGAGTGTTCATCACAAACCTAAGAACGCTATCGACCTCTAGTCACTTTTTCTTACCGGATCCAACCTGCCCGGTGTGCTGTTCATTACCAAATGATACATCCGAATTAGCTCAAATTAGGTTAGAATCTAGTCCTAAAATAAATGGTGGCGGTTATCGGAGTCGTTCAATGGAAGAATTAAAAACTGTGCTAGTCAAAGATTACCTCGATTCTCGTACGGGGCTCATGAATGGGAAAATGCAGGATGTCAGACTGCCGTTTGCAGATGTTTTAGTGAACATGCCGCTATTTGGAGGAGATGAAGGAGTAGCAGGGCGGTCTAATTCTTATGAAATGAGTGAGTTGACTGCCATTTTGGAAGGTTTGGAGCGATATTGTGGGATCAAGCCTCATGGAAAAAGGACAGTCGTTCATGATAGTTATCATCATTTAGAGGATAAAGCACTGAATCCAATAAGTGTAGGTGTTCATGAATCGGAACAATATGAAAAGCCTCATTTTCCGTTTAAAAAGTTTAATCCTTATGCCCCAATGGATTGGGTCTGGGGTTATTCGTTTTTACAAGAACGTCCTATTCTCATTCCGGAGTTACTTGCCTATTATAGTTTAAGCTGTGGGGAGGGCTTTGTCTATGAAACTTCTAATGGATGTGCATTAGGGGGGAGTTTAGAGGAAGCCATTTTCCATGCCATTATGGAGGTCGTGGAACGAGATTCATTTTTGTTAACCTGGTACGCCAAGCTTTCCCTCCCTCGGCTTGATCTTCGTTCTGCAAATGATAAAGAAATACAGCTGATGGTGGACCGTATTCGTGAGGTGGCTGGATATGACCTTTATTTTTACAATTCGACGATGGAACATGGCATTCCAAGCGTTTGGGCAGTGGCAAAAAATAGAAGATCTAAGGGCGTAAATCTCATATGTGCAGCAGGAGCAAACCCTGATCCTGTAAGGGCTGTAAAAAGCACGATTTACGAGCTAGCAGGAATGATGTTTAGGGATGACGAAAAATTAGAGACAAATAGACAGGAATATGAAAAGATGCTGCGCGACCCGTTTGCAGTCCGGACCATGGAGGATCATGGGATGCTATACGGTCTACGAGAAGCAGAGGAACGACTGAATTTTTTATTGAATGATCATGGTCCATTTCGTACGTTTGCCGAGGAATTCAAGCAGCCACCGTCTCATACTGATTTAAAGGATGATCTTCAAGATGTTCTTCAGAAGTTCCGACGTCTAAACCTTGATGTTATTGTGGTTGACCAAACCACACCTATCACTAAACGGAATGGATTATTCTGTGTAAAGGTATTAATTCCTGGAATGTTACCAATGACATTTGGACATCACCTTACCCGTGTGAAAGGTCTGGAAAGGGTGCTCACGGTACCTATGCAGCTAGGATTTGCAACGAAACCGTTAACGTATGAACAGCTTAATCCATATCCCCATCCGTTCCCATAACCTTAAAGAGTAGGAGGACAAAGATATGGAACTTGAATCGTTTCTACATCAACTTCATTTTGACACGGACAAAATCTATCCGCCGGATTGGAATGTGGATTGGGAAGATGCACCACTTCCTTTTAAACTATACCGAGGATTGCCAGCGATCCCGCTCACCGTTGAAATCCCATTAACACTCAAAAAGCGAGAAGATCATCTTAACCCTAGTTTGGAAGAGCTTGGTCATTTTTTATGGTATATATACGGTCTAACTCAATTCTCTCAATCTGCTATAAATGATGAAACCCAGGACAAGAATGTGAGCTTTACTCATTCGTTACGGAGATTTGTTCCCTCTGGGGGGGCGCTGTACCCTAATGAGTTATATGTGTACTTAAAGCTAGATGAAGCTCCCAATGGAATTTACCATTATGATGTGGCACATCATCGTCTTATTTTGTTACGTGAAGGAAATTACGATTACTACTTATCCAGAAGTCTTGAAAACGGCCTTACTATTTCGGACTGTTTTTGCACCGTTTTCATCTCGACCGTTTTTTGGAAAAATTTTTATAAATACAATAATTTCTCCTACAGGCTCCAAGGGTTAGATGCAGGTGTGATAATTGGGCAATCACTTGAAGTGGCCAATCAAATGGGGTACTACCCGTGTATATGCTACCAATTTCTTGATCGGTCTCTCAATCATTTGCTTGGGCTATCCGAACAGGAGGAAAGTGTATATGCGGTTATCCCAGTAAGTATGAAACCATCCATTACTTGTGTTGACAACGATCAAAGTAGAGAAGAAGTGGTTTCTGCATCTGAACTGTGTCGGGAAGTTCCAGTGTTGAATCATGTTTGCTATAACCGTTCAAAGAAAGTCATTGATTATCCGATGCTAAAGAAACTTAATGAAGCATCCATGTTTGAAACAACAAAGTCTTTTGTGAAACTAAAGAAACATAATCGTCAGAAACTTCCCATAGATACGGAGATGGTCTTACTGCCATTTACGGAATACTTTTCGTATGATCTAGCATCTGTTTGCAAGAAACGATATTCACCTGATGTTGATTTTATGTTAGGAAAAGTGAGCCAAACACAATTATCTACTCTTTTAAAAGAGACATTTTCTTTCTCATATCAGAATGACCTTGACGATACGCAGGGACATGTTGAGACTCGTGTTTCTTTATTTGGCAGTTTTTATAATGTAGAGGGAATTCCTGATGGCGCCTATTCCTATGACAATGGCACTCATGCACTTCGGAGAATAACAAAGGGAGATTACCGGGAGTTTTTACAATCTGGCTTAACCATGCCCAATGTGAATTTGTATCAAGTTCCACTCTGTATGCATTTGGTTGGAGACAAGGATCACCTCAAAGAGATATTGGGGTATAGAGGATACCGTATTCAACAGATGGAAGCGGGCATTATCGTGCAACGAATGCTCTTGGTGTCGTGTGCTTTAGGAATGGGGGGACATCCATTGTTGGGATTCGATTCGAAGCAATGTGATGAACTTTACAGGATCGATTTGAAAGGGAAAACCAGCTTGATCCAAATTCCCGTCGGATCATACCGTCCGCGCGCCTGGCTAAGAGGGAGTTTGCTTAGCTAGGTACGGCGGGCAAGAGTAACACACTGTTTTTCAAAGTATAGGATTTCATAGTTACTGAACTTGAGCGAGAGTATTGAAAATAGGAAAATGCCTCCTTTATGCCGCTTTCGAACCAACTATGCATAAAAGGAGGTAGAAACAGCTTCAAAAAAAATATAAATAAAAAAACTATATAAGCCTCTAAATTTTTTTCAAAAACACTGTTAGATATTATTGTGTAACAAATAAAAGAAAATAAAACCGAAAATTGGTTATCAAAGGTAAAGAGCAAACTACCTTGTTAACTTAGGTTATTGAACTAACGACAAAATCCAATCCTTAATATCTAAAATTCGTAAATATTTTGGGGTTGAATTAGTTCCAGCAATAATCATTGATACCAAGGAATCTTGTTTATGTAAACCTCCATGACTAGCACCACCGACATGAGTGGGGGAACCTTCACCTATGAATTCATAACCAGGTTTTGCACTTACAATCAAGTAGTTGCCATCATGTGAGAAAAACGGAGCATATAACCTTGCCAAAGCATCTGGATAATTCCCATATTTAATTCTATTATTCATAATTTCAAGATCTAATATAGCCATATCTCCCTCTATAAACCACGATTGCCCATACTCATCAAGAAAATCTCCTTCTGGATGATAACAAAGCTCTCCGCTATATACACCAGAAATTACTCTTATCGTCTTTTCCTTTTTTAGTGCAATCACATCAATTCGATTATCTTTTTGCAATATCTTAGCTAAATCATCTAAAGATACCTTTTGTGTATCGAGTGAATAAATAAAAGACATTCTCTCGTTTACACCAAGAACTATTTCGTCTTGTGCGGTAACTCCTTTGTTTAGCTTAACAATTTGATATGAACTCAAAAGCTTTCTTAAATCGATCAATGCCTCATTGCGATTATTCTCAATATACGCTTGACCATTATCACCAAGAATTACCCAAATATTGTTGGCTAGAGCATCTTCCCATGAATTATATTGTTTTAGAACTTCTTGTAACTGTACATCGACCTTTTGAATTCCTTTTACATCTGTTCTACCATTTTTATGTATGCTTTGATCTAAATCAGGAAAGTAAATAATCGTGAGGGCAGGCAATTTATTTTGACTTATAAGATGTTTTAGTTCATTTGCTGAAAATTTATCATTGAATCCATACCTTTGCCAAAAGAATGAATTCTTTTTTAAAGGGTTAAGTTTATGCATTGCCCCATATGAGAATAAATCTGGTGAATAAGACTTTACCTTCCTATTTAATCCTGTAAACAGCGATAAAAGGAACGGAATTTTTAAATCGCTAGGGTTACTTCCCCTGTATAAAAGGGCATTTATTGATGCAGTTTGAATACCCTTATCTTTAAGAATTTCATGTACAGTTTTATGTTGATTGCTTAAATGTACATGGTTTAAATTATAAAATATGTCTTCCATTGATTTTTTTAATCCTAGTTTAATAAGTTCTCTTACATGACTTCCGTAATTGACAATTCTCTTTTCTTTTTTGTTATACCAGACTAATCCCGGAACTTTATGTTGGTCACAGGCTACGCCAGTTAATAATGTACTATCGACATTGACTGACATAGTTGGAAAGGGACTAACAAGATTTGGAAAGTAACGGCCATTTTCAATAAAAAATTGTAAGGCTGGAGCATTTGCACTTTTTATAGCAGCTTGTAAAGACGAATCCATTAAAGTGTCAATAATAAGCATGATAATACTTTTTTCCTGAGAATGGGATGATGTCAACAATCATTCTCCTTTCAAAAAACTTAACTTATATTATTTTAGTATGGAATATTTTCAAACAATTATTATTGTCATAGTGAAACATTCTTTGAGTAAATAATTAGTTAAAAGAAAGTATTGCTTTTAAAGGTAAATGATCAGATGCTTTCGGGATTTTTGTTACAATATCTGCTGCAATTACTCGAATTTTAGGACTGACAAATATATAGTCCAATCTAAATCTCGGTTGAAGTGATGGATAAGTATAACCATTCCCGTCCCCTACAACCCTCCAAACGTCTTGTAGTTCATTAGTTATTTTATTCCACGCTGTTGATCTGGGGCGCATATTACAATCTCCCATTAAAATCATAGGATGAGAATTGTTTTGATATCTTTTTATAATAAAATCAGTTTGTCTACGATGAAGAAGAGGATTAAGGCTTAAATGGGTTACATAAACTTGAACTAACTTATCCTTTATTCGAATAGTTGTTTCAAGCATTGACCTACCTTCAATGAGTCCAGGCATAAAATTAAATAGATGATTTTTTTGGTTAACAATAGAGTAGCGAGATAATAGAGCATTTCCATATTGTCTTTCAGTTGTTGATTTATCAGATTTTAGAGAGAGAGAGGGACCAAAAGCAGATTCCATTTTTAATTGTTTTGCAAGCCAATCTACCTGATCTTCATAATCACTTCGCTTGGAAAAAAGTTTATCAACTTCGTTCAGGCCAATGATGTCTGCATTACTATTGTCAATCACTTCGGCAATTCTATATAGATCCAATCGTTTATCAATTCCCATACCATGATGAATGTTATAAGTCATAATTTTAAATTCCAAAAAGTCAACACCTCGAAGTTGAATAGTTAGTCTTTTCATAAACAAACTAATAATAAAAACAACAAAAAAGGATGTACACCGTGAATAAAAAAGTAATTATTTTGTCTGAATGTGTTGGGAATGGTCATACAAAAGCTGCAGAAGCGTTAATGCAAGGAATTACTTATCTTGCTCCTACTATACATACACAATTATTAGAGGCTGGACTGAAACTCCATCCTATTACTACAAAAATTATTGTAGGTTTATATCTGAAAATGAATTCACTATCCCCTTCATTATGGGGAAAAGTGTACCATTATAAACACAACGAAACTTTGTCTAATTGGAAAAAATTTATAATTTATCTACTTTTCCATAGAAAAATTGAAAATCTAATTGAACACGAAAAACCACATCTTGTGATCTGTACACACCCGTTTACAAGCTCATCCATATCACGACTAAAGAAGCTTGGGTATACGTTTACTCTTTGTACGGTGTTAACGGATTTTCATGTTCATGGAGCATGGGTGAATTCTGGGGTAGATATTTATTTAGTATCAAATGAGGATATGTATAATCAATTAATTAATATGGGGGTTAAAAAAAATCGTATTGCAGTTACAGACATGCCAATAAGGTCAAATTTTTGGGTTAGGAAGAATAAACAAGAAATGCGACAAAAATTAGGGTTAAAAAACATTCCTACAATTATGATAATGGGTGGGGGTTTAGGATTAGGAGGAATCCAAGAAATTGCTCATGCTCTTGTAAAATGGAAGGAAAATATTCAGATAATAATATGCACTGGAAATAACGAACCATTAAAAAGAGTTTTATTCAATAATAAAAAATTTCATCATCCCCATGTCCACATTTTAGGGTTTGTTGATATCATTGATGAATGGATGGAAGCAGCTGATTTGCTCATTACAAAAGCAGGTGGATTGACTTGTTTTGAAGCAATGTCAAAGGGACTACCTATATATATTTATCGACCAATTCCAGGTCATGAAGAAAAAAATTGTGAGTTTTTAATAAATAATCATCTAGCTTTAAAAATTGATGATATTACTAATCTTGATAGTGTTATTGGAAAATTACTCTTCTCTCCCCAAGAGATAACATCTTTGTATGATCGATTGAAGGAATATCAACGTAAAATAAATCCATTAGCAAGTGCAGAGTTAATTATAAAGCAACTTCTTTAAAGTGTCTTAACTATGTACCGTTTAATAAATGGAATAGGGCTTTCTTTTGTGTTTGATTTTTTTGGAAATAATTTGTTAATTACCTCTATGAATAACATGTCATTTTTTACTGATACTACTTTTGTATATTTTAAATGATGACTTATTTAGGAGGAAAAAACATGACTGTAGCAACACAAGTAAAGCAAACTCTAGCAGGATTAAAAAGCGCACAAGCAGCATTTGAAACATTTGCACTTCAAACAGAAAACAAAGCGGCAAAGCAGATGTATCAAAATGCTGCACAACAAACACAACAAATTGTTGACACCTTAAATTCCCGTGTTCAAGAAATTCAAAATGAAGAGCCACAATTTAATAGCTAATATATTCTTATAAGAGGCTGTTTTAGCACAGCCTCTTTCATGTCTTTTAATATGCAAAAATAAGTAATGTAAAAGGATATGATCGAATGAAAAAGTGCTATTTTTCTGTTTTATACTTTTATTTTTATTATTGTTAGGGTGTAACCAACAAAATGTAGGACCTGCAAATGAAAGCATTCGACCTGTAAAAATGAGTACAGTTCAGAACAAACAGAACGTTAATCAGAAAGATGCAGAAAAAGCAAAAGATCTTCTATTGAGGAAGGATTATGTAAAGTTAGTCAGAGCTGTTCAGTCTAAAGATCTACTCATTGTTGGGGTTGAATTAAAACATTGGAATACATTCTAGTCCAAGAAATTAACAAAGGATATGAAAAAAGCACTGGAAAAGGAATTGAAAATAAAAAATGTAAAAGTAACGATGATCTTTGCATGAGACGATGATGGTAATACATGAAATAACAAAAGATTTAAAAAAAGAGTGGAAGAACTGGAAAGAAAGGAACCACAGTACAAAGGTTTTTAAAAGGGAGTTGGTAAGTAATGCCTGAATGGTTAGATATTGCAGTAAGGTCTGCACTCTTTGTTATTGTATTATTTTTCATTACAAAATGGTTAGGAAAAAAACAAATTTCTGAACTATCTTTCTTTGAATATGTTACTGGTATTT
This sequence comes from Bacillota bacterium, assembly GCA_023457235.1. Classification (GTDB taxonomy): domain Bacteria; phylum Bacillota; class Bacilli; order Bacillales; family Bacillaceae_J; genus Schinkia. The sequence goes on along the minus strand of JAEWMK010000226.1, from coordinate 2,233 downwards.
CCATTGGAAGTATTGGTGCAGAAGTGGCTATGGGACTTGAACGGAATATTTTTCACGGTATTGTTGGAATTGTCATCTTTGCTGCTATCCCTTTTTTTGCTGGTTTTATTTCCTTAAAAAGCAAAAGTTTTCGTAATTTTATAGAAGGAAAAGCAACTGTATTTATTAAAGATGGAAAAATCATGGAGAATAATTTAAAAAAAGAAAGATACACGTCAGACGAATTGTTAGAGTTACTGCGTCAGAAGAATGTTTTTCAGGTGGCTGATGTAGAATTTGCTGTTTTAGAGGCAACAGGAGATTTATCCGTGATGCTGAAGAAGGAGAATCAGCCTTTAACAGCTAAGGATTTAAATTTAACAGTACCATCCGTCAAAGAGCCTCAGACTGTTATTATGGATGGTGTTATACTGGATGAACCACTTGCCACGATTGGAAGGAGTCGTAATTGGTTACATACTGAGTTAGATAAATTAGGGGTTACAGTTGAAAATGTTTATCTAGGACAGGTTAATTCATATGGAGAATTAACAGTTGATCTTTTTGATGATAAGTTGCAAGTTGCATCCCCTAAAGAAAGACCTTTACTTCTTTCAACACTAAAAAAGTGCCAAGCAGACTTAGAGCTATTTGCTCTTGGAACTGAATCAAAAGAGGCCAAACAAATGTATAAGTTAAATAGTGAAAAATTACAAGAAGCCATTGATAGAGTGGCTCCTATTTTAAGAGGATAATTGTTCGTTGTGAGTTTAAAACAACACTTTTTAAATAAATCAATAAACCGAGAATACCAGTGATTTTATTCATAGGTGTTCTCGGTTTTCTTTTAGAAAGCACTTATATGAATGCCGGTTGAATCATGGGAAGTTAATGAAACATTAGAGGCATTAAGAATTGGCCATGACCTATATATAAAGCATTACCAGTATTTCAAAAAGAGTTTTCAAAAGAATGGGTTCCTAACCAAAATAAATAAAAAATTCATATCAAACCTAAAGCACCGATTTTCCTGTACTTTAAGGAAAATCGGCTTTTAAAATTATTATTAAGATACCTATTACTCATCTTTGTTATTTTCGTCACCTATATCTTCAGCATCTTCTATTGGATCTTCTGGATCTTGAGTGTTATCATTTTCATCATCATTTTGATCATCCCCGGGTACATTTTCATTTTGACCATTATTACCACCGTTATCATTCATATCACCGTTTTCAATAACATTATTGTTTTCTTCTGGCGGTGGATCCTGATCACCAAAGTTACAACCTGCTATTAACATGGTAGATAAAAATGTACATACAAAAAATAGAAACCATTTTTTGTTCATTAGGTTAATCTCCCTTCAAATTATGTAATTAAACCTACAGTTTGTATCTTTTCCAATAAAAGTAAAATTATGATTTATTTTTATAAAAAATCCTTATTGGAAATGTGTAATTAATCTACAGCTATTTTTTCAATTACTGATTTACCTATAGTGGCTTCTTTTCCTATATTGACTTGTCCAAAACACCAATATGTATAATAGGAAATACAAAAGTGTAAGAGACAAAGGGTCCCCATCAAAATGTGGGGGCCCTTTGTCGTTTTCATTCATTTATTTGAGAGACTTATAATACTTCTTTTAACGATTTTATTCTTCCAAATTAAGATGATTGAGACTGAGTTTGAAGCTGTGATTGTACTTGACTAATTAATGTTTGTACTTGTGCAACAGTAACTTGATCGACTAAATCACAATATTCTTTTTTATTGTACTTGACTAATTAATGTTTGTACTTGTGCAACCTCACTTGAAGCTTGCTTTAAAGCTTCTAAAGCAAGAGTTGTGTTAGCAGCAGATTGTTCAATTGCTGAAGTGATCATATCTTTTACAATAGAAGTAACTGCTTCTGCTTGTTTCAACTTATTAGTATCAATTTGGTTAGTCATGTTTTTTCCTCCTGTTTTAGTTTTAGTACAAAATATAGAATGCATCCAATCAAGTGTTTTATCCGTACTCTGAATGAAATTTATTTTTCAAAATACTGTATATAATGTTAAGGTTAAATAACATATTTGTATTACTTCAATTAGAGCTCCATTTTTCAATAAATACCTTTATTTATTTGTTATATAAGTGTCTGGTGGATTTGGTACAAGAAGATTAGTTGATGATAGTGCATTTATTGAATGGTTAAAAACTTCAAAACCTTGTAAATTAAAGGCTTCTGTATGTACTGGTTCTTTG